>JAHEMU010000184.1 GCA_024643485.1 Cytophagales bacterium | reverse complement strand
CCTTTCACGTTTCAAAGCCAAGCGACTTAATTCCAGAACTTCAAGGGCGCTTTCCAATTCGTGTGGAATTAGAGAGTTTAACCGAAGAGAATTTTTATCAAATTCTAAAAGAGCCTCGAAACGCCCTAACGAAGCAATATCAGGCGTTGTTTGAAGCAGAAGCAGTAGAGCTTTCCTTTAATGACGAATCATTACATGAAATTGCTGCAATCGCGTTCCAAATCAATTCCGAAATTGAAAATATTGGAGCCAGACGATTACATACCGTGATGAGTAGGCTTTTGAATGAATTTCTTTACGATGTGCCTGAAATTATTGGAGAGAACGCCAAGATTGCCATTACTGCCGAAATGGTAAGAGATCGTTTAGCAGGAATTGTAAAGAATAGAGATATGAGCGAATTTATTCTATAGAGAATAAAAAAATCACACAGATTAAATTTTATTGATCGCGTTTTTTGAGTGCAAAAATTTGTAATTCCGTTAGGAAATAAATTATTCATTACGATATATTTTAATGGATTGAAATTATAATAAAGCACCTAATTCCGGTGAATATTTATAAATAACGCAACATATTTGGTTATTTATTATTGATATGTTAATTGTATTGAATATTTATTGATAACTGTTTAAGTTGCGTTCAAATTGAATATTCATGAAAAGTAACATCGATCAGTTTAGGGAAGAAGTGGGTTTGAAATACCGTATTTATAATACAATTTTTCAAACGCTTGGATTAGATGGTTTGTACAAAACCGGTATAGTCTTACCAGTTTTTGGTACTTTCTGTCGAGAAAAGTTAAGCCAAGGAGTTGATCCCATTGAAATTATAGATCAGTTTATTGAGGAGTACGTACATACCACTTCTGAAGACGAGAAGATGGACACCCTCTTTCGAATTATTAAATTCATTGAACGGCAAGTAGTGTTGGTAGATGCGCTTGAAGACGCTGCATTTGACAAAATCAATGATACAGAAGGAGTAGGTAGTGTAAAGTCTTTCTTTGAGACTGCCGAAAATAGAAATGCTACGGAAGCGTTAAAAAAAGCAATGGAATATTTAAAGGTGAGGATTGTTTTAACCGCCCACCCCACTCAATTTTATCCAGGACAAGTACTCGGAATCATAAAAGATTTGTCTGCAGCCATCAGTGAAAATCGCATTCAAGACATCAAGGTGTTATTGGCGCAATTGGGGTATACACCATTTTTCAACAAACAAAAACCGACACCATATGATGAAGCTGTTAGCTTAGTGTGGTTTTTGGAGAATTTATTTTACAATTCTATTCCCGATATTTTTGAGCGCATTGCCGACCAAATGCAGATGGATTTGGATCAGCTTTCAAACAATGCGAATACATTTCAACTCGGGTTTTGGCCGGGTGGAGACCGCGATGGAAACCCTTTTGTGAATTCAGAGATTACGCTTAAGGTAGCAGATCGATTGAGAGCCTCCATATTAAAATGTTATTACAGGGAGATTAGGCAATTAAAAAGGAAAGTTACTTTTAGAAAAGTAGAAAATTTGCTAGTTGATATTGAAACTAGATTGTATCAAGCTGGATTTTTAGAACAGCAAGTGAGTCATTTTGATGAAAATTATGTGGTTCAAAAGTTGGATGAAATACGTCAAATATTAATTGAAGACCATTCTTCTATTTATTTGAAGGAAATTACCTTGTTTAAATTAAAAGTGAGGGCGTTTGGGTTTCATTTTGCTACTATAGATATCCGTCAGGACAATGATGTGTTGAAGCAATCATTTGATGAGTTAAGGGCGATGAATCCAAAGGAATTTGAAGGTTTCGATACTCATAAGATTTCAGATTATTTCACTTTCCAGCCTAAAACGAAGCAAATAGCGCACCTTGATCCCATCGTTTCTGATACGCTGAGTACCTTTGGAACCATAAAAACCATTACTGACCGAAATGGTGCCTATGGTGCCTACCGATATATTATAAGTAACTGTAATTCCGCAAGGAGCGTAGCCAGAGTATATTTAATGGCCAAATCAATCGCGTACGATCAACAAGTGCCAGTTGATGTGATTCCTTTGTTCGAAACCATTGATGATTTGGAAAAGGCTTCACAGACCATGGAAGTGTTGTATTCCGATCCGAATTATCGCGCACATATCGCAAGTCGTTCTAATAAGCAAGTGATCATGTTGGGCTTTTCAGACGGAACCAAAGATGGTGGATACATTACAGCAAATTGGAGTATTTATAAAGCCAAAGAGCAAATCACAGAAATTTCCAGAAAGTACGACGTTACCGCTATCTTTTTTGATGGTAGGGGAGGACCTCCAGCACGTGGTGGAGGAAATACCCATAAATTTTATGCCTCGATGGGCAGTGCCATTGAAAGTGAAGAGATACAATTAACCATTCAAGGGCAAACCATCAGCTCTAATTACGGCACAAGGGAGTCGAGCCGTTTTAATTTGGAGCAATTGCTTACAGCTGGACTCGAAAATGTGGTTTTTCAGGATGATAATAAAATGTTCACCAAAGACCAGCGAGAGCTAATGGAAAGAATTTCAAAGGTGAGCAATAAAGCGTATGATGAATTTAAGAAAGATCCATTATTCATTTCCTATTTAGAAGAAAGAAGTACTCTTAAGTTTTACAATAAAGCTAATATTGGAAGTAGGCCTGCTAAAAGGGGGAAAGATTCGAAATTGACACTTAAAGATTTAAGAGCAATTCCTTTCGTAGGGGCTTGGAGTCAACTAAAGCAAAATGTTCCGGGATTTTATGGTGTGGGAAGTGCGTTTAAAGCCTTAGATCAAGAAGGGAAATTAGAAGATATAAAATCGCTATATAAGAATTCATTATTCTTTAAAACGTTGGTTGAAAATAGTATGCAATCCTTATGTAAAACCTATTTTCCTCTTACTCAATACATGAAAAAAGATCCTATATATGGAGGTTTTTGGGAGCGTATTTATCAAGAATACTTAGATACAGTTAAGTACCTATTGGATATTTCTGGTCAAACGGAATTATTGGAATCGAATCCAACCATTAAAGAATCCATTAAGTTAAGGGAGGAAATCGTATTACCGCTTTTGGTCATTCAACAATACGCCTTAATACAATTGCAAAAGGGTGGGTTATCAGATGAGCAAAAGGAGGAATACGAAGCCTTAGTGATTAGATCTTTGTATGGAAACATCAATGCGAGTAGAAATTCTGCATAAGTAAAAAGGTGGCTATACGCGCTCTATTAATACTTTTTGAATTTGAATCAAATTAAATACTAAAATAAATGCATAGTAATATGCATTTATTGTTTTTTTATTAAAGGATAATTATATTTTTGCAAAAAATTTGTAAGGCCATAAAACAAACATATCAATGTACTGGACATTAGAATTAGCTTCGTATCTTGAAGATGCACCCTGGCCGGCGACCAAAGATGAATTGATTGATTTCTCCATCAGAACCGGCGCGCCATTAGAGGTTGTTGAAAATTTACAAGAATTAGAGGATGACGGTCAACCCTACGAAAGTATTGAGGAAATCTGGCCAGATTATCCAACAAATGATGATTTCTTCTTTAATGAAGATGAATATTAATCTTTTGTATTAACAGAAAACAGCGCCTCCGCGATCATCAGATCCGAGGGCGTTGTTATTTTAATATTACTGTATTCTCCTTCTATAAGGTTTATCTGTAAACCTGCATGCTCTGCAACTCCTGCGTCATCGGTCATCCAGGATTCTTCTTCCCTTTTATACGCTTGTTGGATTTCTTTAAGTTTGAATACTTGTGGAGTTTGAATTAGTTTGTAATTTGAACGATTTACTGCCTTTGAATTTGTAGCGGATAGTTCTCTTATTGATTCTTTAAGGTCAACAGACGCAATTGCCGATCCTTTTGATATGGTGGTTTTAAAGCATCGATCAATAATTGCCTTTGAAACCAACGGTCTAACCCCATCGTGAATTGCAACTATTCCTTCTCCCGAAAGAGTATTCAAACAATTTTTTACAGTTTGGAAGCGGGAAGTGCCGCCTATTACCACTTGATGTGGGATTTCAAATGAATGTTCCTTGCAAAGGCGATCCCAACGGCTTAGATCATCCTGGGGGAGCCCCAAGATGATCGTAATTCCGTTCGAATAAGAATAAAATTTTTCAATGGTATGCATCAGAACCGGTTTTCCCTTCAGCATTAGAAACTGCTTTGGGAGTAGGGAGCTCATTCGAGTACCCTTACCACCGGCAACAATGATAGCGTATTCAGACATTAGTCAATGATCAGCATCGCATCGCCATAAGTAAGGAAACGATATTTTTCCTTTTTGGCTTCTTCGTATGCTTTCATAACCAAATCATACCCACCAAATGCACAAGCCATCATAAGCAATGTAGATTGGGGTAAATGGAAATTAGTTACCATCGCATTACAAATTTTGAATTCGTAAGGCGGGAAAATGAATTTGTCAGTCCAGCCTTCTTTAGGTTTCAACCTTCCACTAGCAGAAACGGCTGATTCCAAAGTTCTCATGGAAGTGGTACCAATAGCACACACCTTTCTTTTGTTATCCAAAGCCTCGTTAACAGAAGCAACTACTTCCTCTTCAACATTGAATGGTTCGCTGTCCATTTTGTGTTTCGTTAAATCTTCAACATCAACAGGACGGAAAGTTCCTAGTCCTATGTGAAGCGTAATGAACTCCATTTCAATATTTTTAATCTCAAAACGCTTAAGGAGTTGAGGGGTAAAGTGCAGACCTGCCGTTGGGGCAGCAACAGCTCCTTTATGTTTAGCGAAAATAGTTTGAAACCGATCGCGATCAGATTCTTCAGTTGGTCGAGAAATGTATTTCGGAAGTGGAGTTTCACCTAAACCGTCAATTGTTTTGTAGAAATCTTCAGGTTCACCATCATACAGGAATCGGATAGTTCTTCCTCGAGAGGTTGTATTATCAATTACTTCAGCAACCAAAGATCCGTCACCAAAGTATAATTTGTTACCAACACGAATTTTTCGAGCAGGATCAACCAATACATCCCATAAAAACATCGATTTATTAAGTTCTCTTAACAAGAAAACTTCAATTTTAGCTCCGGTTTTTTCTTTGTGTCCGTATAGTCGAGCTGGGAATACTTTAGTATTGTTTCCAACCAACACATCTCCATCATCGAAATAGTCAATAATGTCTTTAAAAGACTTATGTTCTATAGTTCCGGTCTTTTTGTGAATCACGAGTAGCCGCGACTCATCACGATTTTCTGCCGGATACATGGCTATAAGATCGCTAGGTAAATCATACTTGAATTCTGATAGCTTCATATCGTATATTTAAATGTTTTTAGATGGGATTATCAATACCTTTAAAAAGTAGCTTGCAAATTTAGTCAATAGTTTTGATAATCAACAATTGAATTTGATTTTATAACTCGTGAAAATATTCATTAAACTTACCCTAGAATCTATTCGTTTTGCCTTAGGTGCACTGCGGATGAACTTAATGCGTACGGTACTTTCTTTATTGGGAGTAACTGTAGGTATTTTTTCAATTATTGCCGTATTAACAATGGTAGATTCATTGGAAAAAAGCATTAAAAGTTCTCTTTCATTTTTAGGAACGGGGGTTATTTATGTTGACAAATGGCCATTTACACCGGATGCGAATGGTGAATTCCGATGGTGGGATTTTTGGCGTAGACCTAATCCAAGTTACTTGGAATATAAACTCCTGGAAGAAAACCTAAGAAACTATTCAGACATTTCCATTTTCGTTAACAAAGGGAATACCTTACTTAAGCATAAAAACAACAGTTTAGGTGATGTGAATTTAACGGGGGGGTCCTACAATTACAATAAAATATTTGAATTGGATATTGTTAATGGGAGGTATTTCTCATTAAATGAGGTTGAAACAGGTAAAAATGTGGCCATTATTGGTGCCAATGTAGCCAATGAATTGTTTAATGGGAAAGAGCCAGTTGGAAATGAAATCCGAATAAGCAATATCAAATA
>JAHEMU010000183.1 GCA_024643485.1 Cytophagales bacterium | reverse complement strand
AAACAAATTATCATCTATTCTGATTGATGAGAATTGTTTCAGGATTGGAGAAGTAAATTCGTCAGCGAAGCAAGTGTATATTGTTTGAGCACAAATGGAATTGATTATCAAGGTTCTTAAGAAAGTCGACTTTCCCGACATATTGGAACCTGTAATAAGTATACTTTTACCTTTTACTAAAAGGTCGTTCTTCACACAATCTTCAATTAGAGGATGGTACATATTTCTGACCATCATCTCTTTTTTCGGATAATCAAAAATTGGCTGACACGTTTGGATTTTTCCTGCTCTTAAAGATGCTACTGAAATTGATGTGTCAATAGCTCCAACATAGTTAATAAGATTTTGAATGGAAGGTTTATTTTTTTCTAATTCACGGATTACTCTAAATAGAGTGAACACCTCTATTAACAGAATGGCTTTTAGAAGTTCAGTAAAATACGCTCCTAATTGACTCAATTCCCCTTGAATTCCATTATTGTTGTCAAAATTTATTAATACTACTTTACGTTGAAATGACCGTAAGTTTGAAATGCTGTCCTCAATCGTCTTGTCATAAAATGTTTCGCCATTTTTTAATAAGACTTTAGATACATTAATTAGATTACTTAATTGAGGAAACGACCTCAGGAATTGAAAGGTGTTATTTTTATTCCAATAATGTAAAAATATGTTTATTGTGACTGGAACAATAAGCGCTAGTAACAAAATAGGAAACTTTAATGATAGAACTATTAAAATTAACAGAATAAAAAGGTCCACCATTAAAAAGTTAAACCATTTTGGCTTATCCAACAACCCGTCTTTGAGTAAAGATGAGATAAAGTAAGCCCCGTTACTACTCAGCTTTAGGAGTTCTAATTGTACCTTCTCGCGCAAGGGTTTGTCGTTGGTAAATAAATTAATCAGGTGTTCTGATGGATCTTTAGTGTTGTCGGTAGGTTCAATTAATTTTTTATAAAGAAATTGTTGTCCCACTTTACTAGTGGTTCTGTCTACAAATGTAAAGAGTCCATGAAGGTCAATGTCATCGATGGTTTGGTCACTTAATCGATGAAAATTATTATCATTTTTAATATCTGCGTACTTGCAAATATGATCAAAATTGAACGATTCCTTTTTAGGATTACCCCAAACGGCCCTAATATCTTCGAGTTTCTTCTTTATCCGTTTCTTATTAAAATACTGTAAAGCGATAATTATTATGACAAGACCTATAATTCCTAAAATAATATATTCCATCTTTTAAATTCGACTATTCATTTTTAAATCTAGATTTTGTGAGTAATATTTCCAAATAAGAAAGTCAACAACACCCAGTGTTTATAACGTATGTGGTTTTTGAAGCTTTGTCAAAAGTAGGTGGTAACAGTTTTAAGTTATTGGAAGGATGAAAGGTTGGGGTACCACTAAGGTACTGTTATGTAGAAAAGAAAATGTTTTTGGGTTGATTTTTTGAATTGCATAAAAAAACCCTCTAAATTGATATTTTTAGAGGGTTTTAAAATCAAAGTGCGGTCTGGACGGGACTCGAACCCGCGACCTCCTGCGTGACAGGCAGGCATTCTAACCAGCTGAACTACCAAACCGTTTTTTGTAATAAAGCTACCTCTTTTAGTAGCTTTTTCCCCCTTTGTTTCCAAAAGGTTCGGCAAAAGTAGGTGCCTTATTTAATATATGCAAACAACTTTGGATTATTTTTTTTATTTTTTTCAAAATCCATTAGCAACACATTTTTCACCATCCTTGAGCCATTCGTTTTATTCCAATTTGTTGCTTTCTCTATACTCTTTATCGATGATATGTAATAATTTATTCAATTGAATTGAAATAAGGATAAAATTGTATATAAATAATTATATAATGCCGATTAATAGTCTTCAAATAGTTAAGTGTTTTGTAAAAAATATTGGTTAAATGATATAAAATAAATTAATTATCTGTTACTTTTGTTGCATGAAATCCTACTACCAGAATATATTAGGTGTTTCTGAGTTGGCGAATAAAGAGCAAATTACAATTGCGTATCGAAAAATGTCAGAAAAATACAACGAGCAGTCACCCCATAATGAGGTGATCCAACAAACGTTGCTCGAGGCTTATAACTACCTGACAATCCCTGAATGCAAAGAATACGTCGATTGGATTTTTGAAACCGATGAAAAAATCCAAAGAACATTCCACGAAAATACGTACCTCTCAAAAAAGGAAAATGTTTTATCAACTAGTTCAAAATCTACTGCTTCCGCTTACGAATGGTTAAATTGGAGGCAGTTGATTCAATTCGTTACAGCCCGACTAAAATTTCAAATTTAATTTTACATTTTTATTCGTATTTTAAACAGGTAGCTGGATTTGTGCGAGCTGCTAAATAGGCTTGTATTCCTACAGTAAGCCACGAAATAAGGATGCTTAATATGCCGGCTACAATAAAATATGTAAGCTTAATATCGATCCGATAGGCATAATCCGATAACCACCATTCAGCTAAATAGTAACTTACTGGTAAGGCTATGATGACTGAAGTAATAACTAATAAGGTAAATTCTTTGGTTATTAATATAATGATTTGATTTCGTGTAGATCCCAATGCTTTTCTTATCCCAATTTCTTTGGTGCGCTGTTCGGCCATATAAGCGGCTAGACCAAATAACCCCAAGCAGGAAATGAGGATGGCAAAACCCGCAAAATATTTAAGTATGGTCGCGATACGATCTTCAGAGTCGTAATTTGCCGCATATTCTTGATCTAAAAATTCATAATCGAAAATAAAACCGGGATTGAATTCCGAATAAAGGGACTGTAATCGTGCAAGGGTCTCTTTTTCCTCTCCAGCAGTAATTCGTACCATGAAATTCCAAGTGTTTTTTGGATCTAATATGAAAAATGCGGGAGCTATTTTTTCGTGTAACGATTGAAAATGGAAGTCTTTCACCACTCCAATAATTTCAAGATCGTATTGATCCCATAATCGAACGGTCTGACCAATCGGATTTTCTAATCCCATTAATGAAATGGCTGTTTCATTGAATATTATTTTTACGGAATCACGACCAAAATCTCTACTGAAAAACCTCCCAGATGCTATTTCCATTTGTAATAATTCAAATATGTCATAATTGACCCGAATATTTTCAAATAAAATCTGCTGCTCTTCTTCTTTTCCTTCCCAAGTTAATCCACTGGTATTGTTTTGACGATTGAGTAAACTATGACCGATGGAACTCGCCATTTCAACTCCTTTAATTTCTGAAACTTCAGCCAAAAAGGTTTCTGTCTTCGATTCTACTTGACCTTCCATCGCAAAGTTGACAATTTGGTCTTTTTCAAATCCTAAATTCTTTGATTGAACGAAGTTAATTTGATCGTAAATGACCATTACACTAACTATAAGGATGAGTGATAAGAAAAATTGAAATACGACTAGCCCTTTTCTCGCAATTAATTCGGAACCGGTTCCTTTAACAATTCCTTTTATAATCGATAGCGTTTGGAAGCTGGATAAATAAAATGCCGGATAACTACCAGCCAATATGCCAGTTAGTAAACTGATACCTAGAGAAATGGCTAAAAACTGTATAGAAAAATCAAAATTGATGTGCTTTTGTGTGAGCTCGTTAAAGCCGGGAAGTATTAAATACACCAATAAATAGGATAGCATCAGTGATACCATGGAAATGATGACGGATTCAATTAAGAATTGCGAAATTAAGGATCCTCGATTTGCTCCAACGGCTTTTTTAATGCCTACTTCTTTTGCTCTTTTGCCCGCCCGCGCGGTCGAGAGATTCATAAAATTGATACATGCGATGGCCAAAACAAAAATGGCAATTAATATGAATATTCGAACGTACTCAATTTTCCCTCCCGTTTGAATTCCATTTTCAAATTTTCCATACAAATAAAGTTTGCTATATGGATAGGCAAATAGCGTAACATTACTTTCTTCATTTTTTTCCTTAACATAGTTCGCAATCTTATTATTGAAGGCAGTTACATTAGTTCCTTTTTTTAAGAGAACGAAAGTTTTTGGACCGTTATTTCCCCAAGAGTTTACCCATTCAAATTCATCTTTATATGCTTCAAATGATAAAACAAAATCATGTTGAATGGTGCTAAAAGAGGGGAGGTCTGCGAATATTCCACTTACCTGATATAATTTGTCATGCTGGATTTGGATTGTCTTTCCAATTACGTTTTCAGTCGTTCCAAAAAAGCTTTTAGCTAGTGTTTCGGAAATTACAATGGATTTTTTGTCCTTTAAGACTTGAGCTTTTTCACCGTATAATAATGGGAATGAAAAAATATTAAAGTAGTCTGGGCCTACATAATACCCTTTGACTTTTAGATTTTTCTTTTCATAAGATAGGGTATAATCCGTAATCCAAGTCCCAGTTGCGGCATATTCAACTTCGGGGAGTTCTTCTTTAATTGTTTCGGCAAGCAGCCCTGGTGTAGACCAGGTTGTCATGATATTCCCACTGTACTGCTGATGTTCCATTAACTCAAATAGCTGATCAGATTGGCTAAATTGGCTGTCTTTGTTAAATTCATCCATTACCCATAAAAAAATTAGTAACGTACAAGTTAACCCTGCGGTTAGGCCGATTAAATTTATAAGAAAGCTGCTTTTCTGAGATTTAATGTTCCGATAGGCTATTTTGAGATGGTGGGTCAGCATATTTTTTTTATAAAAGACTGCCCAGATTTGGAATAGTTGCAGAAGACCAATTAAAAATACTAATGTTTACCACCGTTTTCGTGTAAAATATCTTTTATATTAGTGGCAATAACTATGAGTGAAGAACTATTAAAAAATATAGTACGATTATTCGCAATTGTTGCCAAGGAGCGAATTACTGAACAGGAACGCAATAATATGCGAGAATTTTTGTCTGTTCATTTAAACCAGGCAGCTATTGGATATTTTATGAATTTGTTCGAAGAATATGTGAACGAATTTAAAAAAGCATCAACAGGTTCAGAAAATAGTCAGATTGATGACGAAACACTCGAGTTTTTAGATGAGTGGAGCAATATCATCAAAATAAGCAAGGAAGTTAATAGGGCACTTACCCTCACCCAAAAGTTGGTGATGGTTATTAAAATTATTGAACTGCTTTATTCCGATGGCGATATTTCAGAACGCCAAAACAACTTGATTTTTTATATCGGAGAAGCCCTTAAAATTCATCGAAAAAATATTATTTCGATAACGAATTTTGTTGTGGGGGAGGATTTTGAAGAGCTGTCGAATGAACATACGTTGATCATAGACGACGGAAGTATCAATTCAAAATATGCGGGACCTCACATGGTGTCTGAGAATATTACCGGGTTATTAGCGGTTTTGAGAATTTCGGATACGGAAACCTATTTCATTAAATATCTTGGTATTTCGACCTTATACTTAAATGGGATTGCCCTAAAAAGCATGAAAATTGATGTATTCCCAACTGGAAGTACTGTTAGGGGAAGTAAAATTTCTACCGTTTATTACAGTGATGTAGCAAGTCGATTTATTATTCAACAACAAAAAGCTCCACTTACTTTTACTGCAGAGCATATTTTCTACCATTTTAAAAGCGGAAGAGCTGGTCTTCAAAATATCAATATAGCCGAACGAGGAGGAAAATTAATTGGGGTAATGGGAGCCAGTGGCTCTGGAAAGTCCACATTGTTGAATGTACTCAATGGCACCGAAATTCCCTCATCAGGTAAGGTGATGATAAATGGAGTAAACATTCACGAGCAGGTCAATGCTTCGGAAGGACTAATCGGTTATGTTCCTCAGGATGATTTTCTTATTGCCGAGTTAACGGTTTATGAGAACCTATATTATGCGGCGAAGTTGTGCTTTAAAAATAATACGAAAGGTCAAAATGATGACCTGATCAAAGAATTGTTGATGAATTTGGGTCTTTCGGAAACCGCAGGACTTAAAGTGGGAAGCCCTATGGATAAAACCATTTCTGGCGGACAAAGAAAAAGACTGAATATTGCATTGGAG
>JAHEMU010000182.1 GCA_024643485.1 Cytophagales bacterium | reverse complement strand
TGATTATGCCGCCATTAAATCAGATGTTTATTTAAGCGAAGGCGATAGCTTACTAATTGTTGCAGATGTTCTTATTGATCCAACCAATGAAAATTCGCCATTTTTTGTAGAGGATAGTATAGTATTTCATTTAAAAAACGAGAAAAAATCGGTTCATCTGGTTTCCTGGGGACAAAATGCCCACTATTTAACCGACAGTGTTTTGGTGTGTGATGCATATTGGCCTGCCGATAAACCGTACGTGATTTATAATTCAGTTTTAGTGGATACACTTTGTTCATTGACGATTGCTCCGGGGGCTCAGATATATTCCCATCCAGGTTCTGCCATATTTGTAAAAGGAAGTTTGAATAGCATCGGCACAGCCAATGAGCGTATTCAGTTTACCAACGACCGTTTTGACCCACCCTATAATCAGGGAATTGGACTTTGGGAAGGAATTTATTTCCTTGAAGGAAGTAGAAATAATCATTTGGAATATACTGACATCCGAAACGGAGTAGTCGGATTGAGAATTGGTACACCCGATGATGATGACCTTTGGGACGTCGAACTCGCTCAGGTTCGGATTGAAAACATGGCAACCTATGGAATTCTAGCCTTTACCAGTGATGTTAGGGGTGTAAATGTTCTTATTAATCACTACGGAAATGGAGCTGCAGCTCATTTTGCCGGCGGAAATTATGCGTATGAACATTGTACATTCACAGGTGAGTCCTTTATAGTTTCTAGAAATAATCCGTCCGTTATTTTTTCAGATCATTTGGTTGTTGGTAGCCAGATTATTTTGGAATTTCCACTCTCAGCTTCGATCAGAAATTCGATTATTTGGGGCTATAATCGCGAAGAAATTGGCAGCAGTACTTCTGGAATATTTGCGTTTGATTTGGAGGTAAGTTATAGCTTGTTGAAATCTACCTCTTCGGCGACGTATCCAAACAATAATTTATTTAACCTTAACCCGATGTTTACTGATCCTTCGGTTTTTCAATATTATCCGGAGCCACTTTCGCCGGTTATTGATGCGGGAATTTCTGATACGGTTATGGTTGATCTTTTCGGAAAATCTAGAACTACCTTCCCAGATTTAGGCGCTCTTGAATTCTAATATTGATTTCATTTATTTTTTTCATTAAATTATGAGGGAATAAAACGCTCTCATCCTATGAAAAAGCTAGTCGTTGTTTTTGCTGCTATGATTATTCAATTATCATTGCATGCGCAAGATTGTACCATCTATTTCCCACAAAAGGAAGGAACGGTGTTGGAGGTGACTGATTATAATCCTAAAGGGAAGGAAAATTCTCATGCCACAACTACCATCACAAAAAGAGAAGTTAGTGGCGGGGATATTATCATTTCAGCTTCAATGGAAACGGAAACAGATGGCGAACCTTTTAGCATGGATTATACTGCCAGTTGCGTTGATGGAGTTTTTTCAATCAATTTATTTACTGGAATGAATACTGCTGGAATGAATCACGTCGAAATGGACGGCGATTTTTTGGATATCCCTTCCAACCCTTCGGCAGGACAAATGCTTGACGATAAAAGCATCACTGTAAAATTTGTTGGCGAGGATGGTACCACCAGCCCCTTACTCAATTTACGTTATCAATTTACAAACCGTAAAGTGGAGGCTTTAGAAAAATTAACCACCAAAGCCGGAACCTTCGATACCATAAAGTTATCCTATACCATCACTTTTAAAATGGTAATGAATATTTCTTTTAACGTAGTAGAGTGGTATGCTAAAGACGTAGGATTAGTAAAGTCTGAAACGTATACTACCAAAGGAAAACTGAAAAGCTACACCGAATTAACTAAAATCTCGAATTAGTTAAGAGGTTCTTCTTGAAAGTCGCCGCGTATTCGACGATATCTTTTACGGGCTTCTGCCACATATACGCTACCCGGATATTTAGTCAAAAATTCGAGATAGATTTCTTGCGCCTTATCTGGTTGATTTAAATGTAGCTCATATATTTCTGCCAGTGTAAACATGGCATCATCACCCAGAACATCAAATCCATGCGATTCAATTATTTTTTCTAATAATGTAATCGATTCATTGAATTTGGCCTCTTTCAAGTAGATGCCAGATTGTAAATACAAAATGTCATCCTCTAAAGAATGTGACTGAAACGATTTTTTAAATTGTTCAATTTCTTGTAGCCCTTCTTCGGTTTTATTTTGATATAAAAGTAAATCGATGTGTGCATAGGCCTTCATGGCAGCCTCTGTACTGTCGAGAGCTATATTTTCTTTAATCAAAATACTTAGTGCCATGGCATCATTCGCAATTTCTCTGGTAGTTGCTTTTTTGATAATATCCAGATGTTCCTGAGCTAACAAAAAATCCCCTCGGTAATAGGATAATTTTGCGTTTTTCAATTTTGCTTCATACGCAATAGGAGATTCTTTCAGATCCTTTTCAACCTGGCTGTAAAGAAGTGTAGATTCCCAAGGCTGGCCACTCAATAAATAAATATCGCCGAGATCCAATTTTGACTGGGCTTGAATTTCCTTATTTACTCTGGGTATTTCAATAATCTGACTGAGTATCGAAATTGCAGTATCCAGTTCATCCAAATAAAAAGCATGCAAAATGGCTTTATTTCTCATCGCTTGTAGCGTGCTGCGATCTATTCCTACCTCATTTAAAAATAAATCATAATCTTCAATTACTTTTCTTACTTCTTCTTTACTAATTGGAAAGGTATTTTTCACTCTCATTTCATAAGCTTCAATCAAGTGAATTTTTGCTTGTATGTAAACGGGCTTTGATGGATATGTTTCAATGATCCAATTAAATGCCCTTGCCGCAGAATTGAAATCTTGGTTGTTTAAAGCAATCATTCCTATTTCTAAGGTTCGGATACCTTCTTGTCCCGTTCGTATATCTAAGGCCCTCGCCTGCACGAATGCGCCATAGAAATTCTTTAATTGTAATTGTGCCCATATTAATAAGTCGGGATACACCAAGTTATCCGGCTTCTCCTGAATTTTATTATACAGTACCGCTTCCAAGGATTCTAATTCCGAATTGTCTTGCATCAACGACTGAAGAATATTTTTCACATATCGCGCATTTCCGGGATTTGAATCCAAATAAGTCAAATACTCATTCACCATTTTTCCAGGCTCTCCATTTACTCGATAAAAATTGGCTAATTCCAAACTGTATATCGCGGTGTTGTTCACAGACTTTCTACTTTCCAAAAAGGTGCGCTCGGCATACTTTGGTAAAAGATTTGAATTGAAATAATTTGCTGCTTGTCGAACTAAAAAGGAATTGGTTTTAATTTCATCTATTAAATTATTAAAATAGGAATCCGCAGTTCCCTCTTTTCCTTCTGCGATATATACCCTTCCTAAATCAATTCTGAATTCTACTTGACCGGGGAATCTTTTTATGATTCGATCTAAATATTTTTCAGCTTCTTTATATTCTCCTGTAGTGGTTAAGAGAAAAAAGTAATTATTGTGGATAAGTGGAATTTTTGAAAAATCGCGCGCAAGGTCCTCGTAAAGTGTCCGAGCCTTCTCGTACTCCCTTCTATTAAAATATTCATTTGCTAATTTAACATTGTCTGTGGTTTGAGCCACCAATGGAAGAAGCAATGCATATAAGAATATGGTCGTTAAAAATTTTTTCAAAGTTGAATTAACATATTAACACTTCTAACTATATATAATATTATATATAATAATACTATTATTTATTATTAGCATGTGGATTCTGTGGATAAATACTCAAGTTTTTTCTTTTATATTCTAAATGTTCACAACTCGTTATTTGTTCACATCTTTTCCACATTTGATTTCTTCGTTTAATTAGTTTGTGTTATGATTTAACGTCTTTATCCACGATTTAGTTTTTTGTGGATTACTGAACAAAGAAGTAGGTCCTAAATTACTGCTGTTAATAAAATGTGGATGAATGATTACTTACCTTTACTTATCCACGGCACTTTTTCACATTTTATTGTTTATCGACAAATGTGTTTCTTTTTCCACATGCTGTCCACGAGTTATCCACACTTTATTTTTCTAAAATTATTGGTCCTATTATGAAATTTTCTCTCAGAATGATGTTGGGTTTTCCTGCTTCGTTTCTATAAATGAAAACTTCTTCAGGAGGAATGTTTTCCAATATATTTCCAAGATCCCAGGTTCCATTGTTATTGTTGTCGATCAGTACTCGAAGTATGTAATCTTTTGGATTTAGCAAGTTGAATGAATGTTGTAGTTTATCCTTGAAAGAACTGACGTATATATATTTTGAATCGAGTAGTTGTACAATAAATGATTTCTCTTCTATAGTTATTTTAGTTTCTATGGAGCCTGTTTTTTCTTTGTTAGAGAATACTATTTTTTGACTAAGAGCTTTTGAGGAATCGTTATCTGCACTGATAAAGGTTTTAGCTAATGTGTGTAATTTGAAGTCTTTGTAATTGGTACTATCTGTAGTTATTGATTTAAACGGGATACTAAAATTTGCTGTAATGAAATGTTCATCCCATTTAAGGTCATTAGTAGAAATAGAAATTTTGTGTAAACTATCAATTTCTACAAAGATCGTACTATCGCTGATTGCTCGTGCTGGTTTTGTAAAGGTAAAATTTCCGTTGAGTGTTGTCTGCCCTGTATACAGTGGATCTAATTTTACAGAAGCGATGTAATCATCATATTTTCTAGGTGATTCTGAAAACTTGATAAATACAGTATCTGTATTATTTCTTCCCAGGGAATCTATAGCGGTGATGATTGCCTTTGCACTGTCTGCGGTTATAGTATTATAAAATTTTATAATGTTATTATCAGTAATGTGAGCTGATAAACTTTGTTCTGACTGTAGGTGAAAGTCTGATAATGTTTTGTTGTATCTAACTTGAAAATATTTACCCGATGTTCTAGCACTCATCAATTTTAAAGCACTAACATCATTTTTTATTAAAGAGAGTTTAACGTCTGTATGTAAACCACTAATATTTATTACCTCGGGTAGAAATCCATATTTTTCTTTTTCCATCTCAATCATGGAATTTTTGTTAACATCTTTTACCGTGTACAACCTGTATTTGTTGGGAGATATATTTCTAATTTTCCATTCGCCTTTGGCAGATGATTTAGTCATGTATAAAGGAATATTATTCAACATGTTCAATGTATCTGAGGCTAAGTATAAGCCAATGGTAGCATCTTTTATCGGTTCCTGCGTTAGAAGGTCTATTACGGTTCCTGAAATTGAAGCGGTATCGATCATGGCTCCAGTACTAAAAGCTATGGAAAGATTTTGTGCTGGATTTTTTTCGTTCAAGTCTGAAATAGCTTCTCTAAAATTAATTGAGTAAGTAGTAGCCTCATTTAGTTTCTCGTTAAACTTTACGATTACTTGATTTTTTCTAAATGAATATTCAGGTTTTTCTTTTAAGCTAGGTGTTACAATGATTTCATCTTGAGGATTGATCAGTTGAATAAACTCATCAAATTCTAATACAATTTGATTCCCTTTAAAATTAGTACTTTGATCTATTGGTGAAGAGAGTAACAATTTAGGTGGGGTTTCATCTTTAGGGCCACCAGTTGGACTAGTTACTACTGCACAAGCTGTTATAAATACGAGAATTGATATAATTAAAATATGTTTCAATGTGTTATGATATATATTAAGCTTGAATAATTTGTGTTTTTATATGCTTTTACATTTGATTTGTAGCCATTAATGAAAGCTGAAACCAAAGTTGTTTTAGACAGTTGATATTTTTCACTTAGCAGGCTGACATAAAATGAATCCAGTTTCATAGGTTTAATATTTTTCACTTTTAACCCATGTTTCTGCATCAATTTTTCGATAGTATTAGTATTGAAGTGATATAGGTGTCGAGGTACATCCCAGGCTGCCCAATGTTGTTTATAGAAATGTGAATCGAAGGAGTCGCGGTTAGGAACCGCAATGATTAGTGTACCATTAGGTAGCAGTTTTTGCTTTAGTGATTCTATATATTCATTTAA
>JAHEMU010000181.1 GCA_024643485.1 Cytophagales bacterium | reverse complement strand
GTAGGTGACAGACCCAACATAACCCCACCAATTTTAATAGCAGCAAGGGTAACGGTACCCATGATTAAACAATTGAACAAAATACCTAAATACAACGAACGAAAACCTCTTAAAAAGGAGGCTAATTTCCCACCGTACCTGATTTCATAAAATTCTAAATCCGTCATGATATTCGACCTACGCCAAAGCCGAGCGTAAATAAAAACGGTAACCATTCCGGTAATCAAGAACGCCCACCATGCCCAGTTCTTCGCAACTCCATCCTCTCGAACCATCCCAGTTACTAAATTTGGGGTGTCGGCAGAGAAAGTACAAGCTACCATAGAAATACCTAGAAGCCACCACGGCATACCTCGCCCTCCTAAAAAGAATTCCGAAGTACTTTTACCCGCAGTTTTAGACGCCCACCATCCAATTCCCAAAACAATGGAAAAAAAGATGCCGACAATTATCCAATCAATTTCTGCTAATTTCATACAATTAAAATGTGTATTAAGTTTAGGTTATAAATTCCAACTGGTAAGATAGCTAAATCATCATCTTTACCGCATAAAATGACCTATGTTTTTTTAATAATTCCATATTGAAATGTTCATTTAACTTGAAACTGAGCATTTTCTTTACAATCTTTGAGCCCAATTAAATTAATATCTATGAAACCGACTCTTTTAATTCTTGCGGCTGGCATGGGAAGTCGTTACGGTGGCTTGAAACAATTAGATCCTTTAGGACCAAACGGTGAGACCATCATCGACTATTCGGTATATGACGCAATGAATTCAGGATTTGGAAAAGTAGTTTTTATCATTCGAAAACATTTTGAAGAAGAGTTCAAAAAGCAAGTTTCTGATAAGTTCAAACCTTTTATCGATGTTGTGCATGTACATCAAGAATTAGACTCCCTCATTCCAGAACCTACCAATAGAGAAAAACCATGGGGAACGGGGCATGCCGTATTGGTTGCTAAGGATGTAATCAACGAACCTTTTGCGGTAATTAATGCCGATGACTATTATGGAAGTGATGCATTTAAAACAATGGCAAATTCTCTTTCAAACTCAGTCACTCCTGGCCATTATTCTATGATTGGTTATCAATTGAAAAATACATTATCCGATCACGGATCTGTTTCACGCGGTGTTTGCTCCGTTGATAACAAGCACTATTTAACCGATGTTGTCGAGCGAACAAATATATTCACCGACCCTGCAGGCAAAATTTGTTTTACAGAAAATGACAAAACGGTAGAATTGGATAAAAATTGCCTTGTATCAATGAATTTCTGGGGATTTCATCAAGATATATTTGCATTTATTGGCAAGCAATTCACCGAATTCTTTTACGCTAATAAAGAGAATCTAAAATCAGAGTATTTCATCCCTTTATTTGTAAATACCTTATTGGAACAAAAGCTAATCACATTAGAAGTGTTGACTTCCAGCGATAAATGGTTTGGAGTAACGTATCGTGAAGATAGGCAAACAGTTGTAGATGCACTAAATGGATTTCATAACGAAGGAAGATATCCTTCACCTTTATGGAAATAAGCAACGAAATTATATTTGCGTTTTTTGGAACCGAGGAAACTGCCCAAATTGAAGTAATTGAAAATGGAATCATCAATTCCACCTATAAAATTACTTTAGATAAAGCTCAATTTATCGTTCAAAATATCAACATTAATGTATTTAAAGACCCTTTAAACACTACCTTCAATATTGAAAAGATTGCTCAACATTTTTTGCAGTCTAATTACCCCTACACTGTTTTGACTCCTGTTAAAACCACCTCGAACGCTCTTGTCTTTGAATATAATGGTGCATTTTGGAGAGCGTTTAAATGGATAAATGGAGTGCCCGTTTCGGGAGAAAAAACTAAGAATATTGGAAGGCATACAGGTAAAGCCTTCGGTAAATTTATTTATCACCTTAACGATTTTCAAGACAAAAATATCGTCCCTTCTATCCCTGATTTTTTAAATTTCAATAAACGATTTGCAGATTTCAAACGTTCCATTCAGTTGAATTCAAGCCAAAGACTCACAGGTATTCAAGAAGAGGTCCGTTTTTTAGTCGATCATTTTTATCTTGTCATCAACTTGGAACGAATCATTCATGATTGTCCAAAACGGCTTATTCACTGTGATACTAAATTGAGTAACATTCTTTTTGACAAAGAAAAAAATGAACCTATTGCGGTAATTGATCTTGATACTGCAATGTACGGCCCACTATTTTTTGATTATTCTGATTTAATCCGGTCGTTTGCAGCAACCACTGTAGAGGATGACCCTGAAATAGAAAAAGTAAGTTTGAATTGGGACCTTTTCTCTGCGGTAACTCAAGGATTTATTTCTGAAGTTTCTGAAATTTTAACCACGTCGGAGTGGAAAGCATTAAAAGAGGGTGTCGCCTTTTCGACCTACATACAATGTATTCGTTTTTTCACTGATTATTTGAATGGAGACACCTACTATTCCATTGATTACCCCGATCACAACCTGATACGAGGTAAAAATCAACTTAAATTATTTCAAGAAATTCTTGCCAAAAAGCACCAAATAGCGAATTATATCGATTTATTTAAAAAGAATTAATTGCCTAGATGGCTTTCAACAGTGCCTATCAATAGCAATTTTTTCTGTCTTCCATTGATGTATCGAACTGATTTCCCATCAAAAAAAGCATCTTCTTCGAGCATAATCCGGATTTCTTTTTTCCATTCTTCAATATAGGTTGCGGCATTCAACTCAATCGAATAGGCGGTATTTGCGTGAAGTGGATAATCACCAGTGAATGGCACGCCATCTTGTGAATCCCACATTCCCAAAGTGGTTCCTGCTGCGTGGCCATGATATCCAATGGGATGGGTGTAAATAGAGGGAGTAATGCCTTGCTTTATTGCTTCTTCTCTTGAAGCTTTGAGAACTTCATTGCCTGTCTTACCTACGGCGAATCGCGAAGTAAATATATCTTGCAAATCATTTCCTCGTTTAAAGGCATTTTTAAGATACTCAGGAGCATCACTTTCTCCAATTTTCAATACGTATGCATGTTGTTGAGTGTCTGTATTTAACCGCAAATAAGTAATCCCGAAATCGACGTGAATCAAATCCCCACGTTGAATAATTTGTTGGTCTGGCCTTTCACTAAAACTTCTAAGATGATCGAACGATTCGGGGTCAGCTCGCTGAATGGAAACCGAAGGATGAAACCAAGTAGTGAGTTTCAATTCGCGAATTCGCTCCCGATACCACCAAACAACATCTTCGGTAGAAGTAATCCCTGGAGTAATCACCTTACTGGAAAATCCTTCCGCAATGATTTCATGTGCAATCTTACAAATGTGTTGATAATATTCCATTTCTTCAGGAATCCGTGTTTCTAGCCAACCAATGGCTAAATTCTCAGCAGAAACAATACGTTTGCTGAATTTATTTCCTATAGCCTCCTGTAGATCTTCCAAATCTGTGGCCGTAATTCCGTCTGCTAATCCGAAATATTTACTTTTATTGACTGCAATTTTCTTAGGGTCCTTTTCAGCTATAATTTCTGCAAGTCTTGCCCATTGGTCGGGTTGGGCTTCTTTGTTCCAAACCGACTTAAAAACATTACCTACATCATAGCGCGATACAGCCATAGATTCAAGTTTTTTTGATTTCAAATCATAATAAAAAACCAAAATTGTTCTTCTTCTAGCCGCTAGCCAAGTGGAAGGCAAAAAGGTCTCTATTACGGGGTCTTCATTATATTCTCTTGAAACAATCACCCAAAGGTCAATCCCCTCCCTTTCCATTAATTGAGGAACTACTTGTTCAATTCTTGTCGATAGAATTTGATCTTCCACCGCACTTCTCTCTCTCATACTAAGAATAGAAGATTGCCCAAATAAACCCGTAAAACTGATTAGAATTGTTATTAAAAATGACAGTATTTGCTTTTTCATATAATTGTTATTTCAATACTAATTTAGCAGAAAGCTTTTTAAATCGAAAGAATAAAGTGGTTGCTACAAAAGTTAACCCGACCAAAAGACCAATCCAGATTCCTACTCCATCCAGATGGAATACAAAACCGAGCAAATAACCGATAGGTAACCCTATGCCTAAATAGGCAAGTAAAATATAAAAAGTAGGAACTAATGTATCTTCTAAACCTCGTAACGCCCCAATACAAACCACCTGAATTCCATCCGAAACTTGAAATAAAGCCGCTAGTATCAGTAAAATTGAAGCTTGTAGAATTACTTCAGGTTCGTCGACATATAAAGTGGGTAGAAAATTTCTAAAAATTACAAAAATACACGCATTAACAAACATGAAGAAAACGACCATCATCAAAATACTGCTTACTGCTCGTTTTAAGTTAGGGATATCATTTTTACCCAGTTGATTTCCAACCCGTATGGTCGCTGCGGAAGCCAATCCACTTGCCATCATATAAGTAATCGCGGCGAGATTAATGGCTATTTGATGTGCAGCTATCATATTTGTACCAAGCCAACCCATCATTATGACCGCAGCGCTAAAAGCTCCCACTTCAATGATATACTGAAAGGCTGCGGGTACCCCAATTTTTAATATTCGGCTATACCCATGAAAATTCCAGTTCTTAAAATCGATACTCGATCGATATAATTGGAATTTAGAACTCATCAAGAAGTAAACAATAATAATTATGGCCATTACTATCCTAGAAATTAGCGTAGCCCAAGCAGCTCCGAGTAATCCCATTGGTTCGAATCCGAATTTCCCAAAAATCAGCAGGTAATTAAGGCCTATGTTCAAGAGATTTGAAAATACTGAAATCCACATCGCCGCTTTTGTCATGGAAAGTCCTTCCATAAACTGACGAAAAGTTTGGAATAACATCAATGGGATTAGAGATAAGGTGATGATTTCTAGAAATGGAATAGCCAATTCTACTACCTCTTCCGGTTGATTTACCGTAAATAGAATATCGGCAGAAAAAAACACGACTAAAGTCAGAAGAATACTACTCAGGAAGTTTATGATAAAACTATTAATCAGTATCTTTCCAATGCGCTTGTGGTCACCGGCACCATCTGCCGCAGCGATAAGAGGAGTTGATCCGTAAGAAAGTCCAATTCCAAAAGTTAAAAGAACATGAAAAATGACGTTTCCAAGGGAAACCCCCGCGAGGGGTAACGCGCCTAAACGCCCTACCATCATACTATCTGCAGTTCCAACTAATACATGTCCCAATTGGGAAAGCATTACAGGAAAAGCGAGGTGAAAGTTTAATTTAAAATGTTCTTTATAATTTTGCATAACCAGTTCATACAGAATCCGTAAAGTTATTATAAAATACGATTATGAAGGAAATTTATACCGAAATTGAAATTCAATCAACTCCTGAAAAAATATGGGATATCTTGACAGATTTTGACAACTATCCAGAATGGAATCCTTTTATTATCAGTATTAGAGGTAAGCTAATCCTTAATTCTCAGTTATTTGTTTATTTGAAAAATCCTGATAGCAAACCTATGCAATTTCAACCAAAAGTGGTGAAAATTGTTAAGAATGAATCATTTTCATGGATAGGAAGATTGTTTTTTAAGGGAATATTTGATGGACACCATCAATTTGAATTAACAAGTAAATCTAAAAATACCACCTTATTTATACACAAAGAGCAATTCAGCGGTATTTTAGTAAGCCTGTTTTGGAATAAACTTCAAAACGAAACCAAACCCGCTTTTATTGAAATGAACACAGCTTTAAAAATCAAAGCTGAACATCAATAAACAAAATTTGAACGGTATTTATTGATAAAATGCGCAACACCATAATTTGGCACCCAGCATAACCAAGCTACGATCGCATACGCAATAGGTGGGTCATCAATCAATAATTGCAATATTGGTAACCAAAGCCTTAGAGTGACGGCAGCAAAACAAGCGGCAAAACTATAGGTCATCCAAAATTGATGATTTGGTTTGTCTCCACCCCAAATATAATGCAATGCCAAGCCGGAAAACAATACCCAGCTAACCCCTAAA
>JAHEMU010000180.1 GCA_024643485.1 Cytophagales bacterium | reverse complement strand
ATTGACAACTCCATGCGATTGGCAAAAATCATTGAAGAGTTAAAGCAATTCGGTCATGTAGAAACGGACACAAATCAAACTATTATTTGTGTTGTTGGTAATATGATTACTGAAGATGATCATATCCTAGCCAACGTTTTTGCCTCCATGCACGGAATTCCTATTAGGATGGTTTCATACGGAGGAAGTAGATATAATATCAGCATGCTTGTTTCCAGTGAATTGAAAGAAAAAGCTTTGAATCAATTAAATAATGGGCTTTTTATTACTTCTTAACAATTTGAATCGCTTTCTGCAAGGCTAAATTATTAGGATAAGTTATTTCTTGGTTATCCTCTGTTTTCAAATGAATAGTAAATAGAGTTATATCAGTAATTACTCCTGTAACCGTATTTGTACTATCTAAAATGGTGATTTTAGATCCCATCTTAAACGGGTAATTAAAAAATAAAATCACTGACGCTGTTATATTGCTTAGAATGGACCATTGAGCGAATAATGCGACTCCAGCAACCGCGAAAAAACTAGAAAAGTAAATGGCGAGGCCTGAAAAAGTCACATCCCAAATGATTGCCAATAATGTTAGTGAAGTGAGCATCAGAAATAGATTGATGAGCTTATTAATCAAATACTGACGGCTTATTTCTAGATCGAACTGCTTAATATGTGCCTTTACAAACTTGCGTGCTGCTTTTCTAATTAAAAACATAAAAACAATGAGGGTAAAAGTAATCCCTATTTGAATAAGGAATTGTTGAGGCAATTGTTTGAGAAATTCTTCCATGCCCCAAAAATAATGATTGAATTGGGAATTCTATCTCAATTTATCATTTTTGATTAGGATAGAGAAGGGTATAAATTCATCAGGTGGAGTTTTTTGACTCAATAGCTTTACATACCACGCCACATCATGCCATTCATTCATTTTAAATCCGGCATTTGGAAACACCCCTGTCAAATTAAACCCCTGTTTTTCATGAAATTTCACACTTTTATCATTGGGTAGCGCGATAGCTCCGAACACCCGCTGGATGTTCTGCATTTTAAATATTTCAATTAGATGAGCATATAATAAGGAACCTACTCCTTTTTGGTGCATAGTAGGATTAACGTAAACAGAAGATTCTGCAATCCAATCATATGCCTTTCTCGCTCGCAATCTTGAACCATAGGCATATCCTATTACAAGTCCATCATCCAAGGCGACTAACCAAGGATAATTTTGTATAGTAGAGATAAATCGCTCTTTAAATTCAGAGAATTTTGGTGGGGTATATTCAAATGAAATATGGGTATTCTCAACAATATCAATATATATTTCATGAATTGCTTCCAAGTGAGATAAATCGGCCAAACGGATTTCCATAAAGTTGAATTAACCTTTACAAGATAATTCAACTTTATAAAAACTCTAAAATTAAGGAACTTGTTTTTTAAATATGTATAAAAAAATTAAGCTCCTATTTTGGCATTACTTCAGTAAGTACAGGGCGATTTGCCTGACTTACAACTTCTTCGGCGATCGAACCAGACAATAAATGAGCTAATCCAGTTCTTCCATGTGTAGGCAAAATGATCAAATCAGAGTCTATGTGATCTGCGAAATAAATAATACCATCTTCCTCTGTTACATCATTAAATACGTGTAATTCAAAGTTGATCAAATCTGATTTTAGTGCATACTCTTGCATGGCAATTAATGAATCAACGTCTCGTTCAAAATTATTCGGTGTGTTAATTCTAACCAAGTGTAGCTTGGCATTATAAACCGCTTGCATCCTTTTAGCTAACTCAAGGCAATGGCTTTCTTCGGGCCTCATAGTTGTCGCAAATACGATGTTTTTATAATCAAAATTCTCCTGTTTTTTATGAATAGTGAGCACGGGGCATTTCGCATAACGTACAACCTTTTCAGCAGTTGAACCCATCAACATTTCATCAAAGCCATTATGACCAGAAGTCCCCATGACTATTAAATCTACTTCGTACTCTGATACAATGTTTTTAATTCCATGAAATGCATTTCCAACTTGAATTTCAGAAATCCAATTATCACCGTAAAAAGAAGGGTCGGCCTTTCGAATGGCGATTTCCTCCTTTGCTCGATCAATTAATTTCATCGTAAATAAATTCTCCTCACTCGATTCAAGTGCTATTTCACCAGTAAAAGCTGTCGCCACATTACTAGCACTTTCCACAACATGCAAGAGAATTACCTGCGCCTCAGACCTGCGCGCTATTTCACATGCAGCTTCTAAAGCAAAATCCGCTTTTTCAGAAAAATCAGAAGGAACTAGAATCTTTTTCATATTGGTGTCATTTATATTAGGAATTCGATTTCCTACTATAAATATCCACAATTCGAATGAGTATTACTATGACAATTATCATGCGTTAATCGCAAATAATTTCGCTAGAGGAAGTGATAATTGGATCAATAATAGGGCTTAAATAAGGAATTCCCAGACCCAAGCCGCGCACGATTAATAACACGCCAAACACAAAAAAAAGCAACTGATTCCAGTTCCACTTTTGATTGACATATTTCGTTAGAAACCAAAGTATCGAAGGAGCGGCAATTAACGCTGGAATGGTTCCGAAGCCAAAAAAAAGCATAAAAACGCCACCTTGCCACCAATTTTCCGCCGTTATGGCATTTGCAACACCAAAATATACCAAACCACAAGGCAGTAATCCATTTGCAAAACCCAAAACATATCTTGAAAATGGGTGGCTTTTACCCTTAAATTGCCTAAAAAGTTTTGAAATAATTTTAGTCAATCCACCCGTTAATGAGTTATTCCCAAGGTTTGGCCAAAATTGAAAAAAGGCAAACAAAATTAAAATGACACCAATGCTGATGGAAACTGGTTGTTGAAGCTGATTTAAAAAAACTACGGCTCCGGCTAAACCGGCCAAAACACCTAAAATTATATACGTTGAAATCCTACCAAATTGGTAAAAGAGAAAACCTGAGGAGAGGATATTTTTTTTTTGAAAGACTACCGCCATCAATGGGCTGCACATTCCAACACAATGTAAACTTCCCAATAATCCAATACTGAATCCAATGAGATAGCTCATAATTGAAGGTTAGTTTCCAGATAGTACTCTTTTATCTCATCCTTCCAGGAAAGTTTTATTATCCAATTTCCTTTTCGCAAAGCGCTCACATCAAACTGGTATGCCGGGTAATTTTTTGCCCCTAAGGAGTAAACTCGATCTTCATTGGAAGAAATATTACTATACAACTGAACTTTTCCTTCTTTAAATGTTCCATTTGAAACGGAATCAAAACGTACTACGAGCATGTTGTTTTCTAAAGAAAACACTGGCTTCTGGTCTAAATTTTTAGCATTTTTAATTCTCTCAATTTGATTTTGGTATTCAATTTCCTGTTTATAATAGTCTCCCGAAACCAAATTAACCTCTTGGTTCATTGAAATCACTACTAATGAAAAAATCAAAATAGCAAACAACACGAATGCCAATACTATACTTCTACTCCAATTCATTATTTTGATCCTGGTAATGGTCCCACAAAATTTGTACTTACTTTATCTAAGATTTTTCCATCCATAGTAAAAGAAATAATCACTTCTTTTTTACCGGTCGTAATTTGTTCTTTAGGTATTTTTACAAAGAAAACGCCTTCAAATTTCCCTTCTGCAGGTATGATAATCTGATCGCCTGCCACTTGCTGAATGTATGCATTTTCAATACCTATTACCTTAGGTAGGACAGTCACTTCGGAAAATGTTTTATTGATAATGACAAAATTATATAAATTACTCAAGTAGCCGTCTTCCGTTTTCTGATAAGTTAAGCCTTTCGATCTTTTTATAGAGACATCTATATCTGATCGTGTGAATAATAGAAATGACGTTAGGATTAGCAAAACACTCAACACCACCGAATAGGCAATCACTCTCGCTGTAAAGAGTTTTTTCACTCCATCTTGAATACTATTATAAGAAGCATAACGAATAAGTCCTTTGGGCTTGCCAACCTTTACCATTACCTCATCACACGCATCAATACAGGCCGTGCAATTTACACACTCGAGCTGTGTACCGTTTCTCACGTCAATCCCTGTGGGGCATACATGAATACATAATTTACAATCGACACAATCACCCTTTGCAGTTTGAACTTCTTCTTTTTTAATTTTACCTCTAGGTTCACCTCTTAACCAATCGTATGCAACAACGATAGAATCTTTGACCAATAAAACGCCTTGCAATCTACCATACGGACAAACAACGGTACAAGCTTGTTCTCTAAAATAAGCAAAAACCCAGTAAAAAAGACCTGTAAAAAACATCAAGCCAATAAAGCCAGACATATGTTCCGATGGTGAAGCCGAGATAATATCATACGTTTGGTCCTTTCCTACGATATAGGCCATCACCGTATGACTAATCAACAGTGATATCACTAAAAATATGACTTGTTTACTGCCTTTTTTAATGATTTTCTCCGTGTTCCAAGGTGCTTTATTTAATTTCCTTTGTTGATTCGCGTCTCCTTCAATCCAATATTCAATTTTCCTGAATACCATCTCCATAAAAATAGTTTGAGGACATGCCCATCCACACCAAAGTCGTCCAAATACTACGGTAAATAAAATGACAAACACGAAAAATGAGATAAGTGTCAAAGCCAATAAGAAAAAATCCTGTGGCCAAAACACATTTCCGAACAGAATGAATTTTCGTTCAAAAATATTGAGCAACAACAAAGGATGCCCATTGATTTTAATAAAAGGGCCTGAAAAAAACAGGCCCAGTAATGCTATTGTAACAATAATTCTACGATTATGGTAAGTTCCACTTGGCTTTTTGGGATACATCCATATCCGTTTTCCAGCTTCATCTACCGTTGCGATTGTGTCTCTAAAAGACTCATCGTACTCGTACAATTCATTTTTATTCGTTTCCATCTGTATTTACCACTTCAGCACTATCCACCGCAACTTCAACAACCGCATCGACAGTAGCTCCTTCTCTTTCATAGATTTGTCCTTCTGCAGCCTTAGCACCTTCAGGGTTTGAACCATTTAGTGAATAAATATAGCTAACTACTTGAGATATTTGCTTTGGACTTAAAGCTTTCTCCCAGGCGGCCATTCCTTTAACAGGTACTCCAAATTTAACTGTCTTAAATATTGATTTGATATCGCCTCCATGTAGCCAAGCATTATCCGTTAGGTTTGGCCCAACGAGCCCACCGCCATCTAAACGGTGACAAGTAGCACAACTTTGATCGTACACACCTTTGCCGGCCGCCAAGAACAATGGATCGTCATTATATTCAACAGTACTTTCATCAATGGTTCCTTCGGCAGCTACATTTGCTGCTAATACTGCCGCAGCTTGCGCTTCTTCAATTCTGTACTCTTCGTCTTGCAATGGCCAAATTTTAGCAAAATGATACCCGAAAATATAAATGATTCCAAATACGATTGATCCATAGAAAAGGGCCAACCACCAAGGTGGAAGGTGATTATCCAATTCGCGAATTCCATCGTATTCATGATCTAATTCAATGGATTTTTCCTCCTCTAAAGGAACTGTATTCGTCCAACTCTGAATCATTTTACTATAAAGAGACGGCTCCGGAACATATTCCCTTCCTTCTGCTTTAGCGCGCTTTTCACCTTCATTACGGATAATGGTATTGATGATATGAAAAACATTATAGGCAACACCTAGAATGATTAGACCTACGACAAACACCATTCCTATCACAGCATATAATGCCATTTCAGGTGTAAATAAATCTCCGTCGGTCGATTGCGCCATTATTGGCGACGATAACATCACTCCTAGGAAAAGATAAAGATATTTTGACTTCTTCATTGTTGATTCATTTTATTCAAGTACTGAATTTTCTTCTTTTTCAAGTGGTAGATTTTTCATCTTATCCACATACGTTTTATCTACTTTAAACACCCAAAAAATGAGTAAAATAAAGAAAACAAAGAATATAATTAAGGAGATTATAGGCCCAGTGGCTACATTTT
>JAHEMU010000179.1 GCA_024643485.1 Cytophagales bacterium | reverse complement strand
GAAAAACCACCCATTTTACTGAAACTTCTGAAAGTGAGTACTCTGCTACTCCCTCAGGTGATGGACAATACATCACTACGGTTCGGGTAGAAAAGGGAAATATTCAGCGTTTATGGAACTTCCCAGTTTTAGGAGGTGACCCCATCCTCATTTTACCAAAAGTAGCACCCGTTGGATATTTCGCATGGTTAAACACCATCGAAATCGCCATGTTTGTGTTGGGAGACCCCGCTTCTCTTGTGTTAGGAAATATAGAAACGGGGGAAACCAGGGTGTTGGATGACCATATTGGGCGTTCCATGCATACAGATCCCGTGCGAACTAACGCTTTTTATTATTCGAAGGAAATTAACAACGAGCACCATGTTATTTACTGGCGTAAGGATAAAAAAACGGATATTACGACCCTTCCTTTTAGTGTCCAAGATTTTTGCGTTTACCCTACCGGCGAAATCATTACCAGTGATTTAACAAAAATCGTCAAATGGCATCCAAAAGAGAAAAAATGGATTTTGCTTACTGATCTTAAACTCATGGAAGTAAATACCATTACCCGTATGGCCGTTAGTCCAAATGGTCGATTTCTTGCCGTGGTTGTTCAATAAAGATTAAAATATTCGTTTTAATCAACCATTTCAATTGATTTTACAATTTTTTGAATAGTTCCTGAACTCTTCTTTTTCTCTAATTTTTTAATCATTTCATCGAAGTATGTCATTCTTGATTGCAAATCAGAAGTAGGTGCTTGAACCACCGACTCCACCTCCCGGTAACTTCCTGTAATTCTGTTTAACAGTTCGTTATACTGGCCTATTAAATCTTTAATTTGCTTTTCATTTTCTTTCGAGCTCGCTTTGCCATCTTTTTTCATTTCATCCAGTTTCCACCCCCAAGCTCGAACTTCATTAATCGCAGGTAAAACAGCCGTATATTGACTTATCAATTTGTTTATCGCCAACGCTTGTTGATTATAATCTTCTTTCGTAGCCTTAATACGCGGGTCCTCAAGGACATTAAAAACATGTGTTGATTTATTTCCTTTGTAATCTAGTACTATTTTAAAACTACCCGGTTGTACTTCAGGGCCAGAAAGACCTCTACTTCTCCATCTGCGCATGGCATTATTTGCTTGATTCGGATTCGATGCCGGTGATGGCAGATCATCCGCTCTAAAATCCCATATTATCCGGTGAATACCGGAGGTAGTGTCTACTTCTAATGTTCTAATTAAAAACCCATTCGACGATAATATAGAAATTGATAACTGATCGGGCGATACCTCATTTTTAAGATAGTAATCTATTAACACCCCTCGATCTGGGTTTTCTCCGCGGTAAATCATATCACCTGTATGTCCTCCAACGCGATTATATCTTATTTTAGTGGCATCTGAAACCGTAAATAAATGGGAATCCTTTTGAGATGCTTGATCAAACTCTTGTATAGGCGTAAGGTTATCCAAGATCCAAATACCTCTACCATGCGATCCTAATATTAAGTCGTTATCACGCGGATGAACAACCAAGTCATTAAACGGTAAAGTAGGCATATTCCCTTTCCAAGAAATCCATTCCTCGCCGCTGTTTAAACTAACAAAAAGCCCATTCTCTGTACCCAAATACAACACATTAGGATTTTTAGGGTCTTCTCTCAGCGTTCTAGCGACTCTATTAGCTGGTAATGTTGCGTCTATTCTTCTCCAATTTTCGCCACCGTCTAAACTTTTGTAAACATAATTCGAAAAATCATTGTTCCGATAATTATTAAATGTCGCATAAACAATCCTTTCATCCACAGCAGAAGGCTCTATTCCATTTACCCAAGTCGATTTAGGCAGTCCAGGAAAATTTTTGGAGATCTCTTTCCATGTTTTTCCATCGTTTTTTGACAGTTGAAATTGTCCATCATCGGTCCCAACATACAACCACCCTTTTTTAATTGGGGATTCAGCAATGATGGTAATGGTTGGATAATAAGGAATACCATCGTCTAATGAAGCAGTGAGACTGTCTGGACGTTGGCCCATGATTTTTAATTCCCGTCGATTTACATTGGTTGTCAAGTCGCCGATTTCCTTCCAGGTATTTCCATTATTTTCGCTTTTCCAAAGTTTATTTGTACCAGCATAAATGGTATTGGATGCATGTTTAGAAATCATAAAAGGCCCGTCCCAATTCGCTGGCGCCATGGCATTTCCTAGTTCTGGCTCTTCGATTCCCGGCCCCCACGCCTCCCAATTTCTGCGATCCGAAATATGACCTTTTGGGTCACCCGGACGTATATCCACATTTTCTCCGGTGGTTAAATTCAATCTAGACAATCCTAAATATTGAGACTCTGTGAATAAAATATTTGGATCTTCCGGATGAATTAAATTCAAAAAACCATCTCCCCCACCCGTTTTTATCCAATCCTGATTTAAAATACCATCGCTATTATAAGTGGCATTTGGGCCCATCCACGAGCCGTTATCTTGAAAACCACCATACACGAAATACGGATTTCTCATATCCACACTTACGCGATACAACTGACTTACTGGCAAATTGGTTACGTACAGCCATGTTTGAGATTGATCATACGAAATGCCAATTCCACCATCATCACCTTTTATCAAGTGTCTGGAGTCTTTTGGATTTACCCACACGATACGGTCGTCGCCGTGCAGAGATTGACGAGCCGTTTGAAATGATTTTCCTCCATCTTTAGAAAAACTAAAGCTATTTTGCATATAAATTCGCTGATCATCGTTGGGGTCCACCAAAATCTGACTGGCATACATGGGTCTAGGGTTCCAATCACTCATCCAAACAAATGACTCCCCTCCATTTTCAGACCTATAAACGCCCCCTTTTCTTTTAGTATAGGCGGTGCTTGCATTGTATTGAAATCCTTGTTCTAATGAGATATAAACAATAGAAGGGTTTTTGCGATATATGGATATACCTATTCTTCCAAAATCCCCATCAGGCAGTCCGGAAGTTATCTTTTTCCAATTCACCCCCCCATCAGTTGACTTATACAAAGCACTGCCTGGGCCACCACCGTGAAATCCATAAGGAGCTCGACGTCTTTGATAAGCGGCAGCGTAAAGAGTATTGGGATTTGATGGATCCATCGCCACATCAGACACTCCTGTATCTTCGTTGATGAACAATATATTCTTCCAAGTTTTACCAGCATCAGTCGATTTATACAGCCCTCTTTCTTTATTTGGACCCCATAAATGTCCCATGGCCGCTACATAAACGATACTTGTATCAGTGGGGTGTAATGCTATTCTGCCGATGTGATGCGTATCTGACAATCCCAAATGTTTCCATGATTTACCCCCATCATTCGATTTATACAAACCGTCACCCCAAGAATTACTTTGGCGATTAGCTCGTTCCCCTGTTCCTACGTAAAGAATATTCGGGTTATTTTGATTTAAAACAATCGCACCAATTGAATGAGTATTTTCCTTATCGAAAACTGGAGTAAACGTAATTCCGTTGTTGACTGTTTTCCAAAGACCACCCGTTGCTGTAGCGGCATAAAAAGTGTAAGGATCCTGCTCATAAACCGCCAAATCCACCACTCTACCACTCATAGCTGCAGGGCCAATGTTTCTGAAATGAAAGGAATCAAACACCTCTTGTGCGGAAGCAGATAATATTAGAAAGCACAAGCTTGAAAGCGAAATAATTCGAATTAAGTTTTTCATATGATAGGCGGTTAGATAATCAACCCTTAACCTATCAATTTTCATCTTTTATTCCAAAGAAATTTACAGCAATGGAAAGACTGCTTTTGAAAAGGTGTGCTCAGAATAACACACCACCTGAATTCTAATTATTCTTTTACCTTTTCTAACCTATTTTGTCATTTTTTTGAGCCTTTTAGAAGGGCTTTATAGGCGACCTTACCTTCATATTAGAATTCGACTCTATAACTTAATACTGGTATTAATCCAAGTTGTTGCTTTTCTTCTATACTATCAGTAAAACGATCATAAAAGGCCATTCCAGGATTCTGATAACCGGTAACGTTCTGTAAATCCAAAGATAAAACCCGGTTAAACCCATCTCTTTGTTTGGCGTGGCTAATACTAAAATCAAGTCTAAAGTAATTCCCAGAGGATAACAATTGATTTGAGAATTGGGTGGAACCCAACAACCTAGATTGATTTAAATCCACTTCGTATTCATTCATTCCACCAATCATTAACAAACGGATGTTTGCATTAATTTTTCGGTTTACCGATTCCTTCTGCTTATAATTTTCATAACCTGCGGTAAAATTGAAGGTATAATTTCCATCAAATCTGCTTGACTCCCAATTATTTTCCCATTCCGGTTTCACTTCCGATCTATAAACCGAAGCACCTGCTAGCCCATAAAAATGATCAATCAATGGTTTTTCAATGGTAATTTCAACTCCGTAATTACGTGATTCACTATTTTCAATAAAAAGTTGATTCGGAATTTCATCCAAGAAATTATACAGCGTTTTCATGCCGTTTACCGCACTATTTGCGGGTAACAAATCACCTTTTTGCCCATAAACAGACACATTTGATCGAAGTTCGTTTTTCCATTCCCTCGACCAATTGGAATTGATCAATTGGAAATATGGATTTTTTAATTTGAGATGATCCTGCTGACTCAACAAAAAGGTAGTAGGCATTTGCCATGTTTGGGTTCCATAACCAACAGACCAAATACTCTTATCTGAAAGTAAATAATCTACTCTTAATCGGGGTTCTATTCTTCCACTATTCTGCTCGAAACTACCAAAATAACGAATCCCAGATTCCAGCATCCATTTTTCATTCAAAATACTATTTAATTTCACATAGGGTTGGTGAATCATCCAATTACTATTTCCCACCGTGCTTTCAGTTTTAAAAGTTGCGCTGCGGATAGAACTATGTACCCCATATTCCAATATATTTGAAGCATTTAGCCTGGTAGATTTCCGAATTAAAAAAGAGAATAATTGGTCTTGTAGATAAAAGCGAGAATTTTCACCAAAGGCCGGTTCATTTTCGACACCATTCGAAGTTCTTTTTTGAACAGTAGACGAGTAAGTGGCTCCTATTTTCAATCCATTATCGCCTTTATAAATCCCTCCTAGAATACTTGTTCTTCCGGTATAATCGATATCGAACCAATCTTTCTCTTCGTCAACTGGTTCTGCATTTTGAAAATGGTTCTGGCCTGAACCTAGAACACCAAATAATTTTAAGTCCCCAGTACCTAAAGGCTGATCTACCGAATATGAAAAATCCTGAAAAGTAATGGTTTCACCTCCAAAATCCAGTCCCATTACACCCGTTAGTATTCCAACAGTTGAATATCGGTAGTTAGCCAGATAGGTGCCTTTTCCAAGTTTTCCCTCACGTGCCGCATCCAACCCAATTAAACTCGCTTGCAGCGTGGTACTTGGATCTTCATTACCAGAGCGTAAATTCATATTTATCTGACTCACCCCATTGCCCATTTCAGCAGGTGCAGGCCCTTGAATTAATTGCGTATTACCAAGCATTTGAGCACTTAGCATATTGACACCTCCTCCACTACTCACCGGCATATCGCTAAGGGTTCCGGCATTTGCTTGATGATTGGGGTTTAACACATCCATACCTTCCAATTTCCATTGAATGGTTAATGGAGATTGTCCTCTAATGATTAAGTTATTCGCCTGATCATTTGAAGCCATTACTCCAGGAAATGAAGTAATCATACGCACAGGATCAAAGAAATTTGCTGGAATTCGATTAGTTTGTTCAATACTGATTTGCTTTCCAAAACCCCTGGATAAATTACTCATATACAAGGGTTGATTCACCATTACTTCGTTTAGTGTAATGACCGATTCGTCAAGAAAAACTTCTAAAAATTCCGGTTTTGAGGCACTGACAACCACAGGTAATTTTACAGACTGATATCCAGTAAATCTAAATTCAACCAAATATCTCCCAACTGGAATATTCGATATTTCAAAAAAACCATTTTGATCTGATACCGCATTGAAATCGGAACC
>JAHEMU010000178.1 GCA_024643485.1 Cytophagales bacterium | reverse complement strand
TCTTGCCCCAATGATGTGTATACCCAAAATTTCATCGGTTGCTTTATCGGCAATAACTTTTACCAATCCATCCAAATCCATACTCGCTCTTGCTCTACCTAAAGCCTTATAAGGGAATTTTCCCACTTTTATTGCTCTTCCTTCTTTCTTTAATTCCTGCTCTGTAAACCCTACTCCGGCTACTTCTGGCCAGGTATAAACTACTCCCGGTATCAAATGGTAATTGATATGAGGTTTTTGACCCGCTAATTGCTCAGCCACCATCACACCCTCCTCTTCCGCTTTATGAGCTAACATTGCTCCTCTAACCACGTCACCAATAGCATAAATATGAGGAACTGAGGTTTGTAAATGATCATTTACTTCGATTTGACCCCTATCTAATAATTTAACTCCTGCTTTATCTAGTCCCAAACCTTCCGTAAATGGCCTTCTTCCAATAGATACTAAACAGTAATCGCCTGAAAGTTCTACCTTTTTACCTTTGGAGTCCTCGGCAACCACTTTCACCTCTTTGCCTTTATTTTCTACTGAAGTTACTTTATGTCCTAAATAGAACTCCATCCCCATTTTTTTCGTCACCTTTTGCAATTCCTTGCTCATGGTTTCATCCATGGTTGGGATGATATTGTCGAAAAACTCAACCACTGTTACCTTAGCACCAATTCTCTTATAAACGGAACCAAGTTCCATTCCAATCACGCCTCCCCCAATTACAATTAAGTGCTTAGGTATTTCATTGAGTGTTAACGCTTCAGTACTGCTGATTATTCTCTTTTTATCAAAAGGTGCAAATGGCAAAGCGGTCGGTTTTGATCCCGTAGCTATGATTATTTTTTCACCCGAAATTTCGGATTTTTCACCCTTATCATCTGTAATAGTTAGTGTGTGAGCATCTTTAAAACTCGCCATTCCATGATGAACTTCAATTTTATTCTTTTTCATCAAATAATCGATGCCTTCTACATTCTGCTTAACGACGTCTCCTTTACGGCCAATCATTTGTTTGAAATTCACTTTTGGAGCATTTATGGTAATACCGTGCTCTTTAAAATGATTTTCAGCATTGTAAAAATGCTCAGAACTGTCTAGTAATGCCTTTGATGGGATACAGCCAACATTCAGACAAGTACCCCCAAGGGTATTATACTTTTCAATAATGGCCGTTTTCATACCTAATTGAGCGCATCTTATTGCGGCAACATATCCTCCGGGGCCAGACCCCACTACTACTACTTGATAATTCATAAATTTGAAATTTATACGTTTAATAGAAGTCTTGAAGGATCTTCTAATAATTGTTTCACACGAACTAGGAAGCTCACCGATTCTCTTCCATCGATGATGCGGTGATCATAAGACAATGCAACATACATCATCGGACGAATAACAATTTCACCATTTACTACCACGGGGCGTTGAACGATGTTGTGCATTCCCAAAATAGCAGATTGAGGGGCATTAATAATTGGTGTACTCATCATACTTCCGAAAACACCACCATTAGTAATAGTAAAAGTACCTCCAGTCATTTCTTCTATGCTGAGTTTACCGTCCCTTGCTTTCACCGCTAAATTTACAATTTCCTGCTCAACTCCCTTGAAATCTAATTTTTCAGCATTTCGAATAACAGGAACTACCAATCCACGAGGAGTAGATACGGCAACGGATATATCGCAATAATCATGATACACGATTTCTTCTCCATCAATTATGGCATTAACTGCAGGCCATTCCAATAATGCCTGGGTAACTGCTTTTGTGAAAAACGACATAAATCCAAGACCTACTTCGTGTTTTTCTTTAAACGCATCTTTATATTTTGAACGAAGATCCATAATAGGCTTCATATCTACTTCGTTAAAAGTAGTAAGCATCGCCGTTTCATTTTTAACTGCCACTAATCTCCGTGCAATGGTTTTGCGAAGACTCGTCATTTTTTTACGAGTTATCTCACGATCACCGGCAGGTGCTGTTGACGTGCTAGTTGGAGCCGCAGCAGTTGATACTGTTGGCGACGCCGGTTTTTCAGCTTTCATTGCTTTTTCAGCATCTTCCTTAGTAACTCTTCCACCTACCCCTGTTCCTTTTATTTGATCTGCAGACATTCCTTTTTCAGCTAATATTTTAGCTGCTGCTGGAGATGGATGGCCCGCGGCGTACCCGGACGCATCACTTATTGAAACCGCAGGAGTTGCCGAGGTCGCAGCAGTTGCAGGACTCCCACCTTCCATTACTTCAATCTTGCATATTAAAGCTCCAATTTCAAGCGTATCACCTTCCTTAGCTACAATTTTCAACAATCCATTTGCTTCCGCAGGCAATTCAAAAGTAGCTTTATCCGACTCAACTTCAGCGATAATTTCATCTAAAGTTACATAGTCACCTTCTTTTTTAAACCAAGAAGAAATGGTCACTTCTGTTATCGATTCTCCAACGGTAGGAACGATCATGTCATGAACCTCGCCGGTAGTTGTAGGCTTTGCCGCCTGCTGTGTAGGAGCCGTTGTGGTTGCTGATGGAGTGGCTGCTGGAGCATTTCCTTCTTCAATTTCGCAAATAAGGGCACCTATTTCCAGAGTATCACCTTCTGCTGCTTTAATTCTCAATATACCAGCACCTTCTGCGGGTAATTCGAAAGTTGCTTTATCCGACTCCAGTTCACAAATAACTTCATCGAGTTGTACAAAATCACCGTCTTTTTTCAACCAGTTTGCAACGGTTACTTCGGTGATTGACTCACCAACGGTAGGCACTTTAATTTGAATGCTCATGATATCTTATTTCTTGTAGTTGAATCTTAATTAATTTCAAAAGCTTTTTTTACAATTCGCTCTTGTTCCTGACGGTGTACTTTCATAAATCCAGTAGCAGGAGAAGCACTTGGTTTTCTTGAAATAACTTCAAAATCGGCTTTATCTGACTGTGTTCTATAAATATAGGCCCAATATCCCATGTTATTTGGTTCTTCCTGAACCCAAGCTACTTTGGCACCTTTGTACTTTTTCAATATTTCATCAAAACGTTTCGCAGGGAATGGATGAAGTTGCTCAATACGAACAATCGCGACATCTTTCCTTTTGTTATTTTGCTGTTCTTCCAACAAATCATAATAAATCTTACCAGAACAAAGCAGCACTTTTTTCACATCCTTCGCTTTAACTGATTCATCATCATAAATTTCCTGGAATTTCCCATTAGTAAACTCTTCCATAGGGCTTACCACTTTAGGATGTCTTAGCAATGATTTTGGAGAGAAAACCACACAAGGCTTTCTGAATTCCCAGGTCACCTGTCTTCTCAACAAGTGGAAGAAGTTTGCTGGCGTTGTTAGGTTCACCACGATTAAATTATTTTCAGCGGCTAATTGCAAATACCGTTCTGGTCGGGCATTAGAGTGTTCCGGACCCTGACCTTCATAACCGTGAGGTAATAACATCACCAGACCATTCATTCGCTGCCATTTACTTTCCGCACTGGTAATAAATTGGTCGGTCATTACTTGGGCTCCGTTTCCAAAATCACCGAATTGCGCTTCCCAAACAACCAATGCATTTGGAGTAGCCATGGCGTATCCGTATTCAAATCCAAGCACTCCAAACTCAGATAACAACGAATTAAAAATTTTGAATTTTTGTTGATTTTCACTGATATGATCCAACCCACAATATGGTTCATTGGTATTGGCATCGAAGAAATAACTGTGACGGTGTGAAAAAGTACCTCTTTTCACATCCTGTCCACTCATTCTAACAATATTTCCATCATGAAGCAGAGAACCGTAAGCTAGAAGTTCTGCATCTGCCCAAGCGAGCATTTTTTTCTCATGGAAATTAACTTTTCTGTCTTTAAGAAGTTTCTCAATTTGTTTTAAAGGTTTAAAGCCTTTTGGAACTGTAGTTAAGGCTTTTGTAACCTTATCTATCACTTCTTTTGAAATACTGGTATTTGGAGAAGAGTCAAAATCCTCCGATTTCGCATATCTCAACTCCTGCCATTCCTTTTCAATTTTCTGAGATTTATAAGGAAGTGGGTTTTGCTTTACTTCATTTAGCCGGTCTTGTAACTGCATTCGGAAGTCCTCTTCCATTTGAATGGCTACTTTTTCATCTATTTCTTTACCTTGAACTAAATTCTTAAAGTATATTTCCCGTGGATTTGGGTGTTTTGCAATCAGGTTATACAACTTAGGTTGAGTAAACTTAGGTTCATCACTTTCGTTATGGCCGTGACGTCTGTAACACAACAAATCGATAAAAAAGTCTCCTTTAAACTGTTGGCGATACTCAATCGCCAAATTGGCTGCAAAGTTTACCGCTTCAGGGTCGTCTCCATTTACATGTAAAATAGGAGCATCAATTATTTTAGCTAAATCCGTACAATAAATACTCGAACGCGCATCGTCATAGTCGGTAGTAAAGCCTACTTGATTATTGATAACCAAGTGTATGGTTCCTCCAGTGTAGTACCCATCTAATCTAGACATTTGGGTGGTTTCGTAACCAATACCCTGGCCAGCTAACGCGGCGTCACCGTGTATTAAGATAGAAAATGCTTTACTAAAATCTCCTTTATATTCATCGTCAATTTGAGCTCTTGTATAACCTAATACTACGGGGTTAACCGCTTCCAAGTGGGAAGGGTTAGGAGCCAATTTAACGTAAATTTCTTTTCCTTCTGCTACTTTATGTAGAGATGAATACCCCAAATGGTATTTTACATCACCATCTCCCATGGTTAAATCTGGGTCGGTACTTCCTTCAAATTCCGCAAATATTTCTTCATAGGTTTTACCCATAATATTTGCCAAAACATTTAATCGTCCACGGTGAGCCATCCCAATTACTACCTCTTTCACACCCACCTCAGCGGCCTTGCGAATCAATTTATCCAATGCAGGAATGGTGTTTTCCCCACCTTCTAAAGAAAATCTTTTTTGGCCGAGGAATTTAGTATGTAAAAAGTTTTCAAAAACGACTGCTTCATTCAACTTTTTCAATATTTGCTTTTTCTCATCAAGCGATTCCACGAAGCCTTTTCTGTTAGCTTCAATCTTCTCTTTAAACCAATCCGCTATTTTAGGATCGCGGATGTGCATAAACTCGAAACCAATATGCCCCAAATAGGTAGCATTCATTTTCGCTATGATATCTTTTAGCTTAGATTTCCCTAAACCTACTAGTTTTCCTATTTCAAACTCCGTTTCCAAATCGGCTTCCGTCAGGCCGTGATCACTTAACTCCAGTCGAACGAAGTGCTTTCTGCGAGGGCGAACCGGATTGGTATCCGAACGCAAATGACCCATCGCACGATACGCGTGAATTAGGGCACGAACATGCGCTTCCTTAACTGAAAGTAAATCGTCAGTGGCAACAGCAGGAGCCCCTGCCGAGGATGAAAATTCAAATCCTTCAAAAAATCGCTGCCATGAAACATCAACGCTATTGGGATCTTTTTTGTACGATTGGTACAATTCATCAATATAAGCCGAATGGGCGTTGGAGATATACGAGTAATTATCCATAGTCTATATACAATAAGGTAACAAATGTAACGACAAAAATCATATATCAAAAACCGTTTATGCGGTTATGCGTTTTTATGTACATAAGTAAGATATTTTTTATTTATTTTAATATATAGCGGGCCTTTCCTTTGTTAAACCACCTCGATACCCTAGCTATCTAGCGAACAGGTAAAACTCCTTATTTGGCACACACCCCTTTTCTCAAGATAACCATCTCCTGTTAAATGATTTTTTATTAAACGCGTTATTTTGTTAAATTACTTAAAAAAAAGAAAACATGGCTAGAGTAAAAGGACTAGGTGGAGTATTCTTCAGAACTTCAGACCCTGCCGCTTCAAGAGAGTGGTACAGTAAACATTTGGGCATTAAGTCAAACCAATACGGAGGCACTTTCGAGTGGAGGGCGGCTGAATCACCAGACAAGAAAGGATTTACAGCTTGGAGTCCCTTTGATTCAAAAACGGATTACATGGACCCCTCTAAAAAGGATGTAATGATAAATTATCG
>JAHEMU010000177.1:1090-6045 GCA_024643485.1 Cytophagales bacterium | reverse complement strand
CGATTCGTCAAGAAAAACTTCTAAAAATTCCGGTTTTGAGGCACTGACAACCACAGGTAATTTTACAGACTGATATCCAGTAAATCTAAATTCAACCAAATATCTCCCAACTGGAATATTAGATATTTCAAAAAAACCATTTTGATCTGATACCGCATTGAAATCGGAACCGTCCACCGAAACAGTTGCACCAGATAGTGCGATATTATTTATTCTATCACGAATTACACCTCGAACATTTTGCGTGATCTCTTGACTATATGAATTTACACAAACTAAATAAAATATAATAAATACTACGTTTTTCACAATTTTTTAATCTTAATATTCTTCACCCACAATTCGTTGTCATGGTCTTGAATGACAATCAGACCTTTCTTCGCCATTCCGAAACCTTCCCAATTTTTAAATTTGCTATTGGCAATTAATTCATTCCAATGGTCATCAAACATCTGATATTCAACTACTTTATAACCATTTTGCCAATGCTCCACATGACCATTATTTATCACCAATCTAATGCTGTTCCATTCTCCGCCGTTATTAGCAGTTACAAACTGACATTTTATCATATCATATAAATCACCGGACCTGTGTTTTTCAATTCTACCATCTGGGTGACCATCGTTATCAAGCATTTGCATTTCCGGACCAGTAACGTAGGGCACCGTATATTTTTCACTTTCCACCACGTTAAACATAAGCCCACTGTTTCCATTAGGTTCCAATTTCCAATCCATTTTAAGTTCGAAATTCTCATATTCACCCCCTGGAAGCACTAAATCCTTACCTCCACCATGTTTAAGATGAAGTTCTCCTTTTTCAACTACCCACTGCTTGCGCAACGATTGTTCATTGAAATTTCTCCATCCATTGGTCGATTTTCCATCGAACAGTAATTCCCACCCCGCCTGCTTTTCTGCTTCGGTTAAAGAATTGTCTATAAACGATTGAGGGTTAACTATTGAACTCTCCTCAGTCGATAATTTATTGAGCGTATACCATGCTTCTGTTGTCCATAAACTGGTTTGATTTTCGCTTATAAAAGGATCTTTGATTCGCAAGTTAACCACATGGCCTTCTTTCAATCCATCCAATTCAAGGAATACTGTTTTCCTATTTTCGGAAAGATGTACCTTTACAATTTTCAAACTTTCCTCTTCCATTTTAGGTCCGCCATAATTTTCTGTAGGCAGATAATACCATTGACTAACTTCAAAAACTTCAGGAGTAATTTTTGCCAATTGATTGATTGGCTGTGTAAATTCCAATTCAAATCCTCCTTTTTTAGCCTTTACTGTAAGCATCTCGAAGGCATTGTCCTCTTCAAAGGTTAACCGCTGTAACCCGTACCATAGTCCGCCCTCATGTCCCCAATTTCCTGAAGAACCTACACCACCTACATACAAGCTGCCATCAGGGCCCCATACCGATCGATTAATACCAGCCTCTAAACCTTGAGTAAACCTAAAAACGGCACCTTGGTAAACCGATCCTACTTTTTCTACAAACACCCGCTTTAATCCCCCATGAGTAACTTCACCGTGAAGCATTTGATTTTTATACGGTCCTACATTTAATCGTACCGGTTGACTAGGGCTATTTCCTATTTCATTTTGAGGTAGCCAAACAACGGGTGGGTCTTCTTCTAATCCCTCTGTTCCTTCAAAATCTACCGATCTACTGCCGTAAAAAGCTCCATTTCTAACACGTAGTATTTTACTACTTGGAAGCCAATCACCCTCATTATCCGCCACGAACAATTCACCGTCAAACCCTTCGCCGATGCCATTTGGAGTTCTGAGACCATTGGCTATTAATTCAACCGATGAGCCGTCCTTGGCTATTTTTAACACCTTGCCACGGTCAGGAATTTGTGGTTTTGCACTCGCTCCTCCCGGCATAATTGCTGTGGCAAGTGTACCATAAAAATATCCATCTTGGTAGGCCAATCCGAAGGCAAATTCATGAAAATTCCCTGAAACCTTCCATTGGTTTGCAACCGTTTTATACTCATCAATTACTTCGTCGTTGTTATGATCGAGCAGCATGGTTAATTCTTGTTTTTGCAGCACATATATGGTATCGTTGATTACTTTTAAACCCAAAGGTTCTGCAAGTCCTTCTGCAATTCGCTTAACCGTTATTTTGGAGGGATCATTTTGATTTACATGGTCTAATAAATAGACTGGCCCAATGCTATCCCATGTACAAACCACCATTCTACCATCGGAAAGAAAGTCCATTCCGCCTACCTTAGGTTTAAAGGAATCTGGCCTTGCCTGATGCAAAGAAAAAGATGGATGTACTCCGTTTAGTGGATGTTGGTCTCCAGGAATACTTCGCAACAGTTCATTTGCTGGAATATATTTCACCACCCGTTCCATATCTTTCTTAGAATAGGTAAATGCACTTGCGGGAACTACTTCCATTTCGCCTTGTTCATTCGTCCATTGTAAGGAAACCGCAGCTCCACCTGTTCCTTGAAACATTTGAATTTTAAAATCATTTGCTCCGGCTTTTAAGTTCACTTCGCCATCTTTGGGATCAGCACCGTGATAGCCATCATTATCTATCACTTGCTTGCCGTTAATAAACAATTTAGATCCATCGTCACTAACCAGTCTAAAATGCTTACTGCCGGCCTTTTCTACATGAATTGATCCTTTAAACTCAACATAAATATTGGTGTTAAATTCTCCAAAATCCGCTCGATTATGGACATGAATGGTAGGGACTACTCCCACCAAAACCGGTTGATAATTTTCAGGTACCTCATCGTATAGTTTTAGCATATCCCCTAGCTTATATAGGTTTACTGCAACGCCAGGTGTGGGTTGTTCCGGCCATTCTTTCTGTTCAGACGACAATTCCAAGGGCACCGAAGGAGTATTTAACTGCCATTCTTCGATTGATAATGGTTCAAATTCTTCTTTATCCAAAGAGAGAATATAATGCGTCATTTCCCTTGCATGTTCTTCTGATAAATCCGGGTGGGGGGTCATCATGATTTCACCAAAACTTCCAGATCCTCCCTTCTGAATTTTCGAAGCTATTAATCGTTCATTCTCTTCAGTAAAGCGATAACGCTCGGCAATTGTTTGGTAGGACGGTCCTACGGTTTTTACCGTTTCGTTATGACAACTTTTACAATCCGAACTTTCGATCAACTGCTTTCCGGCGTCAACCCTACTAGCTGTACCTGTTTCTATGAGTTTATTTGACGAATCTTGTGATGGTAAATGATAAGTTACTTTCACACTACTATTTCCAGATTTCAGATGAAGCATACCTGAAACCTCAAATAAGGTTACTCCTCCTATTTCCGTTTTTTTATTTGCCATAGGTTTAAAATCACCATGGACTTCATAATTATTTTCATTTTCCATTGAAGAAAAAACCACCGGAAGTAAAGCTTCGATATTATTAGATTCTGAAACTACCTCGAAGGATCTTTCAAAAGTCACACCACTCCCCTTTTTAATAATTTCAGGTTGTTCAATTATTTTAATTAGATGGCCCTCAGAATCTGAAAGTTCATATTTTAAGCGAACATGTCCCTTCATAAATTCATGTCCTTTATAAGTAACTACTCCTGGGAACTCTTTTCCATCAGCCTTTATTTTCCAGGTATTTTCAATGGATTCAGATTGAAAAAATGCATACCCTTCACTGGTAGGTTGCGGTCCATGAACGGTTGTATAGACGGCACCGTCAAATTTGACTCCACCTTTCCAAGACTTATATAAAGCCGCATTGGCTGTATTGTAGCTGACGTAAAGGGATTGGTCTAGAGCGATGGTAATCATACGAGGTTGTTGATCCATCACCGAACGGAAAACCCAAGGATCGTGTGGACGTTTATATTCAACCGTTTTCTCACAAGAGCTTAATACCAACGCAGCAAGCACTACATAAACTATTCTTAAATTCATTATATTGAATGGGGAAAATTAAATTATATACCTAAAATTTTACGATTTGCAGCTTCATCGGCTCCAGAATCGGCAAAATCATCGAATGCTTTATCAGTTACGCGAATCATATGGCTAGCAATGAACGGAGCGCCTTCTGCAGCACCTTGTTCGGGATGCTTGATACAACATTCCCATTCCAACACAGCCCAACCCTTGTAGCCATATTGAGCTAATTTGGTGAAAATTCCTCCAAAATCCACATGACCGTCGCCCAATGAACGGAACCGTCCTGGACGATTTACCCAATCTTGATACCCGCCATAAACACCGCTTTTACCAGTGGGATTAAATTCGGCATCCTTCACATGGAACATTTTTATTTTATCGTGGTAAAAATCAATAAACTGAAGGTAGTCTAATTGCTGTAAAACATAATGGCTCGGGTCATACAGCATATTCGCTCTAGGGTGATTTCCCGTTGCCTCCAAAAACCGCTCATAGGTAATTCCGTCATGAATATCCTCACCAGGATGGATTTCATAGCACAAATCCACCCCATTTTCATCGAACACATTTAATATCGGCATCCATCTTTCCGCGAGTTCTTTAAAGCCCATTTCAACCAACCCTGCAGGGCGCTGAGGCCAAGGATACATCGTTGGCCACAACAAGGCTCCACTAAAAGTAGCATGTGCATTAAGACCTAGATTTGCGGAAGCCTTAGCTGCATATTTTAATTGTTGAACGGCCCATTCTGTTCGCGCTTTTGGGTTACCCTTTACTGAATCGGGGGCAAAACCGTCAAACATTTCATTGTATGCAGGATGCACTGCTACCAGTTGACCCTGTAAATGAGTTGACAATTCCGTTATTTCCATTCCAGATTCACGAACAATTCCTGTGAGTTCATCCGCATAGGTTTTGCTTTCCGCCGCCTTTTTCAGATCAATACAACGGGCATCCCAAGTGGGGAGCTGAACTCCCTTATAACCTAAATCGGCCATATAATTACAAATACTCTTTAAATCATTAAATGGG
>JAHEMU010000177.1:0-1080 GCA_024643485.1 Cytophagales bacterium | reverse complement strand
TTTCCCATAAATTGAGCTAAAAAAACAGCAGGTCCTTTCATTTTTTACCTATTTATATTCACTTAATAATTATCCTATTATGGTCCAAGCAGCATTGTTATCGCCTGAATCTATTACAGCATCGATAAACTTCATACCTCTTATACCGTCCTGAATCATGGGAAAATCCCTTTCCTTAATTTCCGAAAAAGATTTACCAGATATCCGTTGACGAACCACTTTTATAAAATTATGATATAAGTTGGCGAATGCCTCTAAATACCCTTCCGGATGTCCTCCAGGAGTACGCGTATTTGCTGCAGACTGTGAGTCCATATACCCCATTCCCGTTCGATATACTTGATCAGGTTGATCCAGCCATTTTACGGTCATGGTATTAGGCACATGTTGATGCCATTCTAAGCCTCCTTTCTCACCCCATAATCTGATATTTACATCATTTACGTCGCCGGCGCAAATTTGAGAACAATGCAATACCCCTTTCGCTCCGTTATTAAATCGGACAAGTATGTTTGCATCATCATCTAAGGCTCTTCCTTTTACAACTTTAGAAACATCGGCTGCCAATTCAACAATTTTTAATCCTGAAATGGTTTCCGCTAAGTTAGCAGCATGCGTTCCGATATCACCCACGGCGCCTGCTTTCCCTGATTTTGATGGATCTGCACGCCAAGCCGCCTGTTTATTACTTTTATCTTGTTCTAAAGGGAGCGACAACCACCCTTGAGGATATTCTACGACTACCTTTCTTATTTTACCAAATTTTCCTGCTTTTACCATATTGGCTGCTTGTTTCACCATAGGATATCCAGTATAAGTATGTGTTAGAGCAAACTCCATCCCAGTTTCATTGGATATATTCTCCAATTCAATAGCTTGAACCGTGTTAAACGAAATTGGCTTATCGCATATCACATGAAATCCACTTTCCATTGCCAATTTCGCGGGTTCAAAATGTAAGTGATTTGGAGTAACAATAGCGACAAAATCCATTCGATCACCTTCCGGTAATTCTGATTCGCATTTTATCATTTCCTTATAATTTGCATATGCCCTTTTTGGAGAAAGGTATAATTGTTC
>JAHEMU010000176.1 GCA_024643485.1 Cytophagales bacterium | reverse complement strand
CCATGGTAAAAATGATGGCGTCTAAATTTCCTATACTTTCGTTCATCCACGCGGCTAATCCATGCAATACTTCCGCTTGTTCTAGTGCTCCAACAGCCATTAAAATTCCAAGGAAGAAAAGTACACTGGAGGAATCGATACGGGTAAGAGCGAAGGCAGCAGAAAAGGGTTTTTTATGCTCTTCGTCTTTATTGAAATGGACCACTTCCGAAAGAATCCACACCATCGAAAGACCGAACAACATACCCATATATGGGGGTAGGTGAGTTACCATTTTAAAAACGGGGACAAAAATCAAGGCTCCAATTCCGCCAATTAGCATAGGAATACTTCCTTTTACCTTCTCACTTTTTTCAAATTCTTTATCTTCCTGTTCTGCCCTATGCACCTCTCCTTTCATTCGGAAACTAAGGATGGTTAAAGGGATAAGAATGGCTACTAAACTCGGGATAAATAACATGGTAATGATTTTAGAAGCGCTAATTTGTCCTCCAATCCATAGCATGGTAGTAGTAATATCTCCGATTGGAGACCAAGCACCACCGGCATTGGCAGCAATAATAAGAACACCACCGAACATCATTTGCTCCTCTTTCTCATCGAAGAGTTTTCGGATGAGGGAGATCATTACGATACAGGTAGTAAGGTTATCAAGTAACGCCGACATAAAGAAGGCAATAAACCCGATTAGCCAGAGTAATTTAACTCGATTGGTAGTTTTTATTCGGTTGGTTATAACGTCGAATCCCTGGTGAATATCGATGAGCTCGATGATGGTCATGGCGCCCATCAAGAAGAAAAGAATTTCTGAGATATGACCTAATTGAATGATTAGATCTTCATCTACCTCACCGATGTGATTTCCGCCAATAACGTAAATGACCCAACAGACCACTCCAGTGTATAGAGCGACAGCTGTTTTGTTAATTTTAATAAAATCTTCAGTTGATATTAGGATATAACCGAAGACAAAGGCAAGGATTAGATAAAATACCACGGCAATTCAATTTATATTGAAAGATAATGAATTCTGTTGATACCTAATAGTGGATGTACTATTTCAGCCAATCCTGCTTATAATACCAGGAAGAATTTAGGACTCCTTTATGAACGATAACTCGAATTTTCTCTCCTTCTTCAACAGATCGAACAAAACTTGAACGTGCAGTTAGCATTTGTGATTGCTTGAATGTAGAAAAGGGAGCCAGTGTGATAAGGTATTCATTTGTATCCGTTTGCTGGATTTCTTTAATTTCTGCCCGAATATTTTTGGTGTCAGAAAAATCGAATTTGGTATTGACGGTGCTTACTAATCCGTAGCTGTACATCACCGCTAATAACGCAATAAATACCGTGGGTAGCGGTCCAAAATCCTTCAGCTGATGGTCTTTGGTAGTTAGAAGCAATACGGCTAAATAACCTAAAGACAGCAATGAAAATATAATCCAAAACGTAAAGGAATAGTCTATTTGGAATTGGCTTACTATAAAAATAATAACTGCAGACGAAGAGCAAATTAAAGCGGGTAGCAGGTAAGGAAAAAATCCACCTACTGATCTGAAAATTTTAATTACTCCTTTAAAGTAAGCTGATATATAGATGAGTAATATTGGAAAGAGGATCACTAGGTACGGGAAAATATTGGTACTAGTTAAGAAGATCATCGCCAGTGACAGTGCGAATAAAAACCGGGACGATCTCTTTGCTGACCTAAAGTGCAGTTCAGCCTCCCGTTTTTGAGGAGGAGTAATGGCTTTTGCGAAATACCCTTCTCTTTCCCTTTCATTGGCAGTTAATTCGGCATTTCCTTCTGGGTTTAATAAAGGGTCGACTAATAGCCCAATGGTTTCAATAAAATCACTTTCCTCTTCCAGGCGTTTCGCATTTACTGTAAAGAGCAAGGTTTGTTGTTGATCATTCGCGAAGAAGTATAGTTTTGACCAATTGGAGCCTTTTTTAACCTCATGGATATATCCTTTTAATACTTCAATGGGGTAAGCTTTCGCTCCACCTAATGAGAATACGGTAATGACCTTATTTTCGATCACGATTTTAAAGACCGCTTTGAGGAGAAGTAAGTATAAAAGGTGGATGAAAAAAGGGATTAGAATAAGAATACCAGACCACTTTACCAATTCAATATTCCAACCACTTTCGAGGAGCCAATTTTCGAGGAAGTAAAATATACCAACTGGAATGAGGATGCTAATAATACCCATGATAACCAAGGGTGCGCGTTCTGTATTATTTCTGAAAATACGTTTCAAATGAGTTGATTCTTTTTACGTTGTCAAAGTTACATGAACTTCGTGGATGTATAAACAGCCGGATGAAATATAATTAAAAATATGAGGAATAGGGGAAAAAAGGCAAGAAAACTAGATAATTTCCGAGAATTAAGAAATAAGTAGATCGGTAAAAAATACGAAAAATTTCTATTTTTTTGAAATTTTTCAATATGTCTTTTTGCATATTTCAAACTTTACTACTAATATTGCATTCCTTTTTGAAGGCAGTTGCAAAACGAAGTGATTGTGATTCTTTATTGAGATTGAATAAGATTGAGATAAAGAAAGAGAAAGGAGACATAAAATTCCCCTTTAGCTCAGCTGGTTAGAGCGGCTGACTGTTAATCAGTAGGTCCTTGGTTCGAGTCCAAGAAGGGGAGCAAAAAAGCCACGCAACGCGTGGCTTTTTTGATTCAGGAATCTGGATTCTAGATTCCAGATTCTGGAATAGACTTCAGTGCGTAAAATGAGTTACGCATAATTTCTTTGTTCTTGATTCCCAATTAATCAACACCAGAAACCCACTATAAATGTTACCTAAACTGATCAGAATACCTTTTTTTAGTGGTTTCGATGCATTTTGAATCGTAAAAATTACCACGTTTTAATCTTTTATCCACTCAACTATTTCTACGGGATTTGGAGATTTAGAACGGGCGTTTTATTTGCGAGCCCTCGAAAGGCGAAAAACGGAGGATCAAGTCCAAAACCTGAGGACTACGCTAGTTACTAAAGCCATTGTCTAGAGAAGTCTATTAAGATTATCACTTTCTACTACCGTTTATTCAATGCAAGGAAGTAGCAACTTCTGAGGTTGTTTTTAATCATGCTGCCTTATTGTACCTATGACCTGTTTAGTATGAAAGACCGAAAGTTTTATCTGTGATTTACTACCAATCTTGCACTTCGCTTATCTGAACATTAGGAGTTTTATTTAAGCAAACTTGATGCATTAAGGAAAGAAAGCTATTTTAAGACAGATTAGGAAAAGCGGATGTTGAATTAATTTTAAGGGATACATTGAAGGAACTGGAGGAATTATAGATATAGTATAGCGGTTTTTTGTGTTATGACGTAAAGATGTCGTTTTATAATTTTAAACTCAAGGGTAGTTTTGCTTCATGGAATTTAAAAACATTATTAAAGAATTAAGACTAAGACAAGGTTATACCCAAGTTGACCTGGCTGAACTAAGTTCTCTATCATTGAGAACTATTCAAAGGATTGAGAACAACGAGGTAGAACCAACCCCATACTCCTTAAATCAAATTGGGGAAGTTCTTGGTGTTAATTTAAATGAACTAAAAAACAACATTATGAAGCAAAAATCAAAATCAACAAATTCGTGGAATGTATTATTACATATATCCTCAATCTTTGGAATAATAACAACCTTCATTATTTGGGTTATTTTTAAAAGAAAGGATGAAATAATTGAATATCAGGGAAGAGATGTTATCAATTTTAAATTTAATTGGCTCCTCCTTTACACTGTATTTGGAGCGACCTCTTTATTAATAACCCAATCCTGGTCATTATTTATTATTGCCTTAGTTTCTCTGTATGTCATTGGATTAATTATTTCAATATATAATTCCGTCCGGGTAGCTAATAACAAGGACTATACATATCCTATTTTCATTAAACTCTTAAGTCACAAATAGACTTAGTTGTGCTAAAACTTTGAATAATTAGGGGAGTAAAAAAGCCACGCAACGCGTGGCTTTTTTGATTCAGGAATCTGGATTCTAGATTCCAGATTCTGGAATAGACTTCAATGCGTAAAATGAGTTACGCATAATTTCTTTGTTCTTGATTCCCAATTAATCAACACCAGAAACCCACTATAAATGTTACAAAAACTGATCAGAATACCTTTCTTTAGTGGTTTCGATGCCTTTTGAATCGTAAAAATTACCACGTTTTAATCTTTTATCCACTTAACTATTTCTTCGGAATTGGGAGATTTAGAACGGGCTTTATTTTTATTACTGCAACCGCAAACTCAATTAGCTGTTCTTCGAGTCGTTAAGGACCAGGATAGCGGCGAAGGAGGTGAGTGAGAAGTTACTTTAGACGATAGGAAAATGATTTCACAGTAAACAATTTTAATTCTCTAATCTATAATTATTTATAGGAATTAAGCTCTTTTTGAATCAAGTCTAATATCAAGGTATTCTGCCGTCTCACCAAATTCAATTCCAGCACAGCTTCGTCCATCGAAGTAAATCGTTCTGTTATATAATCTTCGAATAGTGGGTCTTTTAGAAGTGCATGATAATCTGAATTGAATTTACTTTTCCCTAATTCCTTGTTTTCAACTCCCCGATAATCCCGAATCCGTATATGTTTCTCAATGATATACTTTGACTCCAGTCTCATTTCCAGACTTCTGTCTTCATTTTCCTTTGCATCGTAAACAACATCTTCCCAACTGAATAATTTGTTGATCAATGAATCATTGTTGAGTAGATGAACTGTCCCTGAAGAAATGCTGCTTCTTAAGGCTCCATTCATCGGGTCGAAAGTCCACAACCAGCTAGTGTTTTGAATTATAGACTTAATGGTATCAAGATTTAAACTAGACATATCCTCTTTTTTAATGTCGAGTAATTTTCTTGAGCTGTTTACTACTCTTATATCATAATATAAGACAGTATCCAGTTGCTTGAGATTCAGTTCGAATTCCACTTTTAGTGATTTCAGCAATTCTTTTTTCTTGATGCTGTCTTTACGCCCTTCATTCCAGCTGTTAACGGCAAGCGCTATTAATATGCCGAGAACAACTAGTACAATTTCACCAATGGAATAGAAGAGGTAATCGGTTATTTTGTTCTTTATAAGTAATTTCTTTCGAACTTTTTTAAGGAAGTTGATCATGTTTTATGTATTTGAAACGCAGAATTTACGAATTTTCCCTAAATTTATTTTGGTATTTCTTCTGCAAGCCAGAGAGGAAATTTCTCAAGTACTGATCTCCACACTGTCTGTAAGATCGATGGTTAGGGTTACGGAAAAATGCACTCAGTTCATGTTTACTTAGCTTTTTGTCCAGTATGGTGAACAACTCCAAGATTTCTTCAGACTTCAAATCTAATGCAATTTTTAGTTTCCGTATGATCATATTGTTGCTGAAAGGATCTTCCGGTTCTGGTATAGGGCCTTCTCTTTTTCCTCTTTTTTCAATAATCAAACCGTTGAAAAAAATAGCTAGATCCCTATCGGTAATTTCTTTAAAATAAGGTTCATCTTCTTTTTTTAACCAATCACAAACATCTGATCTATTCACATCGTGCTCAGCTAATTTAAAAAGCGCAATCATTTTATCATCACTAAAGTCAAACAAGTAACGTAACCGTCTTAATATATCATTGTTAGTCATTGCTTATCTTGTTCTGTTTTTCAATTTCTTTTCTAATCACTCTCAAACTACAAATATAGTTCGATTATAGCGCAGCAAAGAGGCAAATAATGAAAATTTACCTAATCCTTTGGCAAAATTAGCGTAATGTGTTCCATGATTTTGTAAAAATTGCTGATATATCGCAGGGAGTTCAACTCATGGAATTTCTATCACATTTTTTCATTATATTGTATATTCAAAATCAATAGAATTACAGCCATGGCACAGTATCCTAGTATTTTCAATGATGTAATCGGACCAGTAATGAGAGGTCCGTCAAGTTCGCATTGCGCCGCTTCCCTTCGGATTGGTAGAATTTGTAGAGATTTGATGAATAGCAATTTCACTGAAGTAC
>JAHEMU010000175.1 GCA_024643485.1 Cytophagales bacterium | reverse complement strand
TTTCTTTCAATATAAAATGGGCTTAATGGAATTGCAACTTTATCAAATCGATGCCTTTACAGATAAAATATTTGGTGGAAACCCGGCCTGTGTGGTTCCTCTTACTGAATGGCTCCCGGATGAAACTTTACTAAAAATCGCCAAAGAAAATGCAGTAGCTGAAACGGCATATTTCATTCCACAAGGGGAAGGCTTTCACTTGAGATGGTTCACCCCAGACATTGAAATGGACCTTTGCGGTCATGCTACATTAGCAACCGCACACGCGATAAAAACTATTTTAAATTATCCCAAAAACGAAATCATCTTCCATACCATGAGTGGTCAATTAAAAGTAGCGGTTCATGATGGAATATACACATTAAATTTTCCATCAAGGAATCCTACGGCAGCAAAATTGCCTGACATTATATTTAATGCATTAAGTATAAAACCAAAAGAAGTGTACAAGGCGAGAGATTATGTGTTGGTTTATGATTCAGAAAAGGATATACGAGATATTCAGATTAACCAAGCCATTTTTGACCAAATCAACGTCAACCCTGGGGGAGTAATTGTCACTGCCAAAGGCGAAACCTGTGATTTCGTTTCTCGATTTTTCACTCCGCAAGCTTCCATTCTGGAGGATCCCGTGACAGGATCAGCACATTGCTCATTAATACCCTTTTGGAGTAAAAGACTGAATAAAAATGAGATGGAAGCCATGCAACTCTCCGAACGTCAGGGTCACCTTCATTGCGTGAATCAAGATGAGCGGGTTTTGATAAGTGGAAGCGCACGGACCTATTCCGTTGGGAAATGTTGGATAAATTAATAGCCTTTACCTAAGTTAATGTCCGTTCTGAAAATTTTATTCACAATTCACCTCTATTAATAATGAAAGCCATTTATTCACTTTTCCTTATTTTATTTATTGCCGCCTGCGATAAACCCTCTAAAAATGAGTCTGAGGCTATTTTGATAACAGATAATGAAGAGCTTATTGACCTATACACGGAAGATCAATCGGATCGAACTTCCGGAGAGATTGATTGGTCAGTAGTTTCGGAAAGAGACTATCAGCGACAAACAAGAGTGTTAGAATTGTTGGATTCAAATAAAGTAAGAACAGCGAGCGATTTTGAAAATGCAGCCATGATTTTTCAACACGGAAGTGATACTATTGCCTCCGGATTGGCCGTTGAGTTAATGAAAAAAGCCGTGGCTATGGATTCAACACGAGATAAATGGCTATTGGCGGCTGCCATTGATCGCGATTTAATGAGAAGAGGAAAGCCGCAAATCTACGGTACGCAATATGTAAAACAGCAGGAGAGTGATCCTTGGGCTTTATATGAACTAGATAGCACTCAAATTACCGATGAAATACGGTTGGAATACGGAGTGCAAACTCTGGCGCAACAAAAACTAAGGGTAATTGAAATGAATAAAAAACAACAGTAATGCATAGTAATATAGATATTTTTCGGGAATGGCAGAAGGTCCTTTTTTTTGCTATTCTAATGGTATTGATCTCAAACTGTTCACCTAAGCAATCGCTCCCCGATCCACTAGAGGCGGGGTGGGAAAACCAGCCGGTTTGCGAAGTTTTGCAAGAAACATCTAAAGTTAGAATTCTAAAATGCACCTTTCCTCCAGGGGTTGGTCATGAGAAACATTTCCATGCGCCTCATTTTGGATATACCATTACGGGAAGTCGATTTAAAATCACCGATGATTCGGGCGTGAAAGAAGTAGATGTCAAATCGGGTAGTACCTTTTCAAAGGAGGTGATCTCAACCCATGAAGTATTAAATATTGGGGATACCACGGCAGTTTTTTTGATTATAGAATCAAAATGACAGTAAAAAAGGGAGAATTCTAATATAGTTAGCATACAAAAGTGTAATATTTTATAAAATTTCAGTAAACTGAATCTTTTATTTTGTATCTTCGTTAATAAATTTAAGTATACTTAAATAAATATTTCGAAATGTCTACAAAAGGATCTGTTGCTACTGAAAATTTTATAAAAACGGTCTATAAGCTAGAACAGGGAATTGTTTCAGATGCTAAGTTGGGATATTTAGCGAGGGAGCTGGAAATATCGAACGCTGCGGCTACTGATATGGCGCGTAAACTCGCTCAAAAGAACCTGATTATATATGAGAAATACAAGGCCATTAAATTGACTCCGGAAGGAAACAAGATGGCTTTAGGAATCATTCGAAGGCATCGGCTTTGGGAGACTTTCCTCCACCAGGTATTTGGACTTACCATGCACGAAATTCACAGAGAAGCGGAGGTTTTGGAGCACATGACTTCCGATTTCTTAGCCGATAAAATTAATGTCTTTTTGGGATATCCTACCACCGACCCACATGGCGACCCCATTCCAGATGCAAAAGGGGTGCTCTTGGCTGATCAGGATACAGAATTATTGTCTTTGGCAAAATCGGATCGCAAGTATAAGATTTGTAGACTCTCGGGTTCGGATAAAGAATTTTTCGATTTCTGTCAATCGAACCATCTCAAAATCGGATCTTCTCTGTCAATAAAAAGACAATATGATAAAAATAAAATGACGGAAATAGAAGTCAATAATACAAAGATATTGCTCAACGAAGAGTTGGCAAATACCATATATGTTAAGGAATACAACAATAATTAAAAACTTAAAGTGATGGATGATCCTCTTTTACTTCAGATAAATCCCGCTTCAATGATTTTATTGGGATTAGTCATTTTGTCGTTCCTGTTGTGGTTTTTTTGGCCGAAGTCCGGACTTATGGCACGGTTTTCCAGGTCCAAAAGGAATAGCCAGCGCGTGCACTTAGAAGATGCCTTAAAGTTTTTATTTGACTGTGAATACAGAAACACCACTTGTGACGTACACAGTATCGCCGGAAATTTGAATATATCAGGGGATAAAGCGAGCAAGTTATTAGAACGATTGTTGGCATTGGGCTTGATTACCATGAGAGATCAAACTATTTCGCTAACAGATACAGGAAGATCCTATTCCTTAAGAGTGATAAGGGTACACCGTATTTGGGAGCGTTATTTGGCAGATGAAACTAGCGTAAATCAGGTGGATTGGCACAACGAGGCCGACCGAATTGAACATTTGGTAAATGAAGATGATATCGAAAAATTAGCTGCTCAAATGGGGAACCCGGTATTCGACCCTCACGGCGACCCTATCCCAACTATTTCAGGGGAATTACCTGAACCTAAGGGGAAGTTATTAAGCGCACTGAATGAGGGGGAAATTGGAAGAATCATTCATATAGAAGATGAGCCCAAAAGCATCTACGAACAATTGGTGGTGCAGGGACTTTACCCTGGAATGCAGGTGTACATCACCGATGTGACGGAAAGTAAAATCACCTTTGTGGCGGATGGTGATGAATGTACGTTAACGCCCTTTTTCGCGAATCAAATTACTATTGAGTTATTGTCTTCCACAGTTAAGGTGAGGGAAAAATACGAACTACTTTCTTCTCTTGCAGTCGGAGAAAAAGGAGAAATTATTGGAATATCACCGAATTGCAGAGGTCAGCAGAGAAGAAGAATGATGGATTTGGGAATTGTCCCCGGAAGCGAAATAACTGCTGAATTAAAAAGCGCCTCAGGCGACCCAGTCGGTTATCGAGTTATGGGAACCACTATTGGAATACGGAAAATGCAAGCAGACTTAGTTTTTATCAGAAAGGCAGAAGGAAATGACAAATAACACGACGAATAATTGTGAGAATTGCGCCGTTCACAATAAGGCCAATTTAGTCAAATTAGGACTTAATCTAGATCAAGTCGACTATGTCGTTACCTTGGCAGGGAATCCTAATACAGGCAAAAGTACCGTGTTCAATAATCTTACGGGACTTCGACAACATACAGGAAATTGGCCCGGTAAAACAGTCACGCGAGCAGAAGGTGGGTTTATTTTTAATGAACAGCGGTACAAGGTAGTCGATTTGCCTGGTACATATTCCTTGCTTTCTACTAGTACTGATGAAGAAGTAGCGCGGAATTTCATTCTATTTGGTCAGCCCGATGTTACCGTTATTGTAGTGGATGCTACTCGGTTAGAACGCAATTTAAATCTGACATTACAAATACTTGAAATCACCGACCGCGCCGTTCTATGTTTAAACCTAATGGATGAAGCCGGAAGAAATGATCTTGAAATTGACGTGAGGGCTCTTTCTAAAGAATTGGGAATACCAGTTGTTCCAGCATCTGCAAGAAGGAAGGACGGCATGAATGAGCTATTAAAGGCAATAGAAGAAGTGGCCACTGGTAAGTATGTGTGCAAGCCCCATAAAATTAAAAGTAAGTCTCCAAAATTAAATCATGCGATCGAGACCCTATCGAAAAAACTCGCTCAGGAATTCCCCAATTTGCCGAATGCCAATTGGGTTGCGTTGCGGTTATTGGAAGGAGATAATAGCATCATAGAAGCGGTTCGATCTGGAGAATTAGGAAATATAAATGCATCAACTACGATTACTCAATCTACATCTGATGGAAAATAAAATGGACAAAGGAAGAGAAGAAATTCTATCATTAACGAATGAGGCTCGATGGGAATTGGGGGTGAATCTTCACGATAAAGTGATTGAATCTATCTATGAGGATGCTTCCAAAATCGCAAGAAAAACCGTGACTCAAAAAGGGGAAAAGCAGTCCTTCAATCCCGATTTAAAAATTGATAGAATTATTACCAGTCGATGGTTGGGATTTCCATTGATGTTTTTGCTACTCGCATTGGTATTTTGGTTGACAGTTACGGGGGCGAATTACCCTTCTGGGTTACTTGCCAATTTGTTGATTGATTACATGCATCCTATTTTAAAGAGCGGAGCCGCTGCCATTCACTTGCCTTGGTGGCTTGATGGTTTATTAATCGATGGTGCCTATTTAGCAATGGCGTGGGTTATTTCCGTAATGTTACCCCCAATGGCAATATTTTTCCCAATGTTTACTTTGTTGGAGGATTTGGGTTATCTGCCTAGAGTAGCTTTTAATATGGACAGTTTGTTCCGAAAAGCAGGTGCGCATGGAAAACAAGCGTTAACGATGAGCATGGGCTTTGGATGTAACGCTGCGGGCGTTATTGCGGCCCGAGTAATTGACAGTCCTAGGGAGCGTATAATTGCCATTATTACTAATAACTTTTCATTATGTAACGGTAGATGGCCAACTCAAATTTTAATTGCGACCATTTTTATTGGAGCAGCAGCACCTCCCTATTTAGCTGGAGTTGTCTCGGCTGGCGCCGTAGTTGGAATAGCCGTTTTAGGTATTTTCTTTAGTTTGGTCGTTTCTTGGGGTTTGAGTAAATCGGTGTTAAAAGGGGAAGCATCAGCCTTTAGCTTAGAGTTACCGCCATATCGTCCACCGAGAATATGGCAAACATTGTATACGTCATTAATAGATCGAACCATTTTTGTGTTGTGGCGAGCCATCGTATTTGCCGTACCTGCAGGTTTAGTTATTTGGTTAGTGGCGAATATACACTATGACAATTTGAGTATTGCAGAACATTTTATTCAATGGTCGAATCCCTTAGCATTAATTTTTGGCTTGAATGGGGTCATTTTATTGGCCTATATTATTGCCATACCCGCCAATGAAATTGTTATTCCAACCATTTTAATGCTTACGGTTCTCACCACAGGGATGCACGATGCTGGAGCAGGAACTGGTGTGATGTTTGAATTGGATTCCATTGGTGATACGGCAAATTTGTTGCACGCCGGCGGTTGGACCCTGTTAACCGGATTGAACTTAATGTTGTTTAGTCTTTTACATAACCCGTGTTCCACGACGATTTATACGATTTATAAGGAAACAAATAGCATCAAATGGACCATGATATCGACCTTTTTACCGATTGTAATGGGTTTTGTTATTTGCTTTTTTACTACACAGCTTTGGATGTGGATAATTGCTAGTTGATATAAAAGGACTAACTTATCGACCTCTTTTTATATAAATTTCTATCTTTATCTTAGCTGAATTAAGAAGTTACGTGAGGAAAATAGAAAATAAAAAGTCATTAAATTTACCGAGGGGGCTCTC
>JAHEMU010000174.1 GCA_024643485.1 Cytophagales bacterium | reverse complement strand
TGGCTTTATTAGGCATCCCAAACACTACACAGGTAGCTTCGTCCTGAGCGATTGTATGAGAACCTGCATCGAACATTGCCTTCATCCCAACGGCCCCATCGCTTCCCATTCCGGTCATCATAACACCAACGGCTTTATTCCCTATCAGTTTAGCGACTGAATTAAATAGAACATCAACAGAAGGGCGGTGTCGGGATACTAGCTCTCCACTAAATATTTTAATTCGATGGGAATTTCCTCTGGCTGCAATTTCCATGTGAAAATTTCCCGGTGCGATATAGACGGTATTAGGTAAAATTTCTTCGTCGTTTTCGGCTTCCTTCACTTTAAGTTTGGAGATTGAGTTTAACCTACCCGCAAAACTTCTTGTGAAATTCTCGGGCATATGCTGCACCACAAGAATCGGGGGCATTTTATCAGGCAACACCTCTAAAAAAGATTTCAAAGCTTCCGTACCCCCTGTAGAGGCGCCAATAGCAATGATTTTATTAAAAGCAGGATTCCCGGAAACGGATATAGGTTTTGAAGGTATAAATGCCGGTTTTACTGCTGCAGCTTTTGTTTCCGCAACGGTGGTTACTGAAGTTCTGGCACTTTTTAATTTTTTAGAATTATAAGCAGAATGAACGGCATCAACCAAGCGTATGCGAGATTCTGCCATCGCGTGTTCATTAGAAACATTAGGTTTTGACATCACCTCCACAGCACCAAGTTCTAGTGCTTTAAAGGCGATATCCATTCCCTTTGCTGTTTGATTTGATATGATTACGACAGGAATAGGAGCTTGACCCATTAGTTTTTTCAAAAAGGTCAGGCCATCCATTCTAGGCATTTCAATATCGAGGGTAATAACATCAGGACGTTCTTTTTGTATTTTCGAAACTGCAATATAAGGATCTGCAGCAGTACCAATCACTTGAATATCGCGTTGCGAATCGAGCAATGCTTTAAACGTTTGTCGTACTAACGCTGAGTCATCAACTATAAGAACTTTAATAATTTCCATCATCAATCGAACGATTTTTGGTAAATAGTTGGTTGAATACTTTTAATAGGGAGATTTAAACCAATGGCAGATTCTGAATGTCCGAGGAATAGAAATCCACCAGGTTTTAATTTAGAAACCAACTTTTCAATCACCCGATCTTTAGTTTTACCATCAAAATAGATAATTACATTTCTACAAAAAATGATATCAAATTGATGAGGTAAATTATACTGAGGTTTATTTAGGTTTAAAATCCCAAACTTCAATTTAGAAGTTAATTCAGGATTTCTAAATTTATATAGGGTATCATAGTTCGACTTTTTGGACTCGAAATATTTACCTTTTAGTGCCGGTTCAAGTGTTGCCATTTCCAACTCAGTATATTCACCCTTAGCCGCTTTCTGCAAGCTAGGAATAGAAATATCTGTTCCAATTACTCTGAAATCCAAATTAGGAAATAACAACCTTTGTTCGTTTAGCAGAATCGCTGTGGTATAAACTTCTTCCCCCGTTGAACAGCCTGCACTCCAAATATTTATCACTTTAGAATAGTTTAAGCCGCCATAGGTTTTTTTGAAAAAATCAATCATGAAGTTAAACTGATGATTTTCTCGGAAAAAGAAAGTTTTATGGGTGGTTATATTGTCAACAAAGAATTGATATTCATATTTGCCCTGTTCATTCTTAAATACAAACTGGATATATTCATCGATATTCTTCATTCCAAGCCGGTGGATTCGACTGTATAAGCGAGACTCAAGAAGCGTTTTTTTATCTTCTTGAATTTTCAATCCATACTTTCGGGCAAGGTAATCTGTCAAGAAAATAAATTGTTCCTGATTTAACCTTTCCATTCCCGTTGGACTTAATCCGCTATTTGAGGAAGTATTATCCATTCAGATTTTTAAAATATAACATGTGCTGTTGTTCCTTCATTCAAAACTGATTCGATTTTCAATTTGATATTCATTTTGTTGAGTGCCATTTCCGAAATATACAAACCCAAACCATTTCCGTTCGAATTTAGATCTCCAACATAGAACATCTCCTTCAATTTATCTAATCTATTCTCCACAATTCCACAAGCAAAGTCTGTAATTTTCAATATTGTATTTGCTCCTGATTTCTCCGCAATTATTTTTATTTCCTTTTTAGGTTTATCGCAAAATGAAGTATAGAAAAGGGCATTAGCAATTATTGGTTTCATTCCACAACTAAGGAGCCTAATATCCGCCAAAACTTTCAATTCTGATGGGATATCAACCTGTATTATCTTATTTCCTGAAAAATCCTTTTCAATGATTTGGGTTATATATTCATTTAATTTGATGGACTCCATTGCAGGCGTCACATCTCGAATATATCCAATTTGACTCATTTGTTCATTTGTGTAAACCATCTTTTCAAAAGAATCGATGCACAATTGAATATACTCCGAATTAAAAATATCCGGACTTTCATATTTTATAAGCTGAAGGAGACCTCTAATAGAATTAAGGGGCGCTCGTAATCGATGAGAAGTCTGATAAAAATAATGATCGAGTTCTTTTTTCATTCCGATCAAATCAACCTCCTTCAAGGTCAGATCTTCTGTCAGTATTTTCTTTTCTTGTTCTAATTGAATTTGGCGTACACTTAAGGAAATTTGAGTAAATACACGAACTGTTAATTCATTTTCATTAAACGGTTTAATGATATAGTCTACGCCACCTGCTTCAAATCCTTTAGTTAAACTAGCGCTATCTGAAGTCAAGAATAAAATAGGAATGTGTTGATATGCACTATTTTTTTTGATTATTCTGCAAACTTCAATTCCGTTAATATCAGGCATATTAACATCGAGTAAAATCAGATCAAAGATTTCAACCGAAGCCATTTGTATTCCCTTATTTCCGTTTTCGGCATAGTGAACTTCGCAATTCTTTTCAGAAAGAATTTTATTTACCGTAAGATAAATAGGTTTGAGATCGTCTATGACCAGAATTTTATACATCCTTAGCTTTTGAGTTTAAGGGCATTCAAAATGAGGGCCATACTTCCATCACCCAAAATTGATGCACCTGAAAAACAATCAGCTGGACGCAATAATTCATTCAAAGGTTTGTAAACAGTTTGTAATTTACCTGCAATGATATCGACGACGATTGCAATTCTTGTATCATTTTTATTAATAATGATAACTGTTTCCTGAACAGGAGGCTCTTCTTCAATTTCGAAATATTCGCGAAGTGAAACAAAAGGCATTAACTGGCCATTGTAATTCACTTGTCTACTTTTTTTCTTAAATAATTCCGCGTGATCCATGGTATAAGCAAACTCCACTTCACTGATTGGAATTAAATATTTGCTATCATTCACATTTACAACTAAAGTATCAAGAATTGTAAGAGTTAAGGGTAGTCGAATGGTAAAAATAGAACCTAATTCTTCCTCGGTACTTACCTCTAAGTCTCCACGGATGGCAGCAATGTCTTTTTTCACTACGTCCATTCCTACCCCTCTTCCACTCACCTTGCTCACATGATCGGCGGTTGAGAATCCAGGGGACATCATTAAATTAATTAAATCCTTTTCAGATGCCGGCTGCCCTTCAGCAATCATTCCCTTTTCTACGGCTTTTTTTCTAATTTTTTCAAAATTAAGACCATTACCATCGTCTTGAATTTGAATAAACACGTGGTCACCACTGTTATATGAATAGAATTTCAACAGACCTTTTCGAGGTTTATTTCTTTTTTCTCTTAATTCTGGACTTTCAATACCGTGATCGAGTGCATTTCGTATTAGATGCAAAAGGGGAGCTTCTAGGGCAGAAATCATACTCCTATCAAGCTCAGTATCCATCCCTTCCGTGATAAAATCGACTTCTTTACCTAATTCCTGTGAAACCGAGCGAATTAGTCGTTGTAGTTTTACCGTAAGAACATTTAAAGGAACCAAACGGACATTAAAAGCAGAGTCTCTTAATCGAAGAATAAGGCGTTCCATTTTCTCTAAGGCTTCCGAAATCTCTGGGCGCTCATTTCCATCCAGTAGATGTTGAAATTCCGACCGGAAAATTACTAATTCCGAGACGATATTCACCATTTGATCCAACTTGGTAGTGGCAACACTCACCGTGCTTGCCTTTTTACTTTTCCGTTGCATCATTTTCTCAGACGTATCTTCATCGTCTGCAAACTGAGCGGCTCCTGCGGCGCGCATATTAGCTTTCGCCTCTTTTTCTTCCGCAGTTTCTTCAACAATTTCCTCCACGGTAGCTTCCATGGAAAAATCTGGATTTAACTCTTTTATTTGAGTAATTCGTCGCTCAAGACCTTCCTCGTCTATTGTAATTAAGGCTGCATAATCTGCATTTGAAAAATCTGCAACAGAGCGTAATGGGATAACTTTGTATTCATTTTCTTGCATGAAAAGGAATACATCAGACACATCTTCTTCGGAGTTTTCGGTAGCTAATAAAACCTCAAAAGTCGACACTAAGTTTTTTTCAGCGAGTTGTTTCTCGTACGGAATTGATTCATTATGAATAATCATGTCCGTTTTTCCGAGTTCAAACAATTCTTCAAGGATGGATTCAAAATTGATTCCACGCTTAAATATATTATTTTCAGGCTTTATGATAACTGCAAAAGTTTTCAAGCCATCTTCCTCTTCAGCGCCCCCTTCACTACCGCCTCCGCCACTTGCGCGAGCCTCTCCTTCTACCGCTCTTAACTCATTGATATCTGATATTAATTTCTCTGCTTCTGCTTTAGCATCTTTACCGTCAATCATATCCGATAAAATATCCACAGCATGCAATGTTAGGTCAATCACGAAGTTATCGGCTTGTCTGTCACCATCACGAATATCTGAATAAATATTTTCTAATTCGTGGGCTAGTTTTTCGACGTCATGAAATTCAAACATCCCCGCACTTCCTTTTATTGTATGAAGGAAACGGTAAGCGTTGTTAATTTCTTCTGGATCGTCAAAATCCTTTTCCAAAGTCATCATGGAATTCTCCAGATCCTTTAGAATGCCTTTAACTTCCTCGATATATTCCTGTAAGAAATCCATTATCTAAGGGCTTTATTTACTATTTTAATAAAGTGGTCACTTTTAAACGGTTTTTTAATCCAGGCCGTGATATTCCCTTCAATAGCTTGTTGTATTTTATCTTCTCTCACCTCTGTGGTAAGCAGAAGAATAGGAATATACACATATTCTTGCTTTTCACGAACTGCTTTAATTAATTCTGCACCATTCATGTTTGGCATATTAAAATCGGTGATAAGCAAATCAATGGTACGGCCATCAAACAATTCCGCAGCCTCTTTACCATCCACCGCTTCCATCACGTTGTATCCCTCCTTAGTTAATGTGCTTACGATGATTTTACGGGAAGTATTAAAATCTTCAGCTACTACTATATTTTTTGGCATCTCAGTTAAAATTTGTGATTAAACCATTTGCATTAATTCCTTTTCGAATACCTTTTTGGCACTCAAAATCATGTAAAAGTTTTCCTCTAGTTTGTACATTCCATCCAAAGTTTGGGTATCAAATCCCATATTTTCCAATGGAGGCGCTTGTAATTCTTTATCTGTAATATTGACAACGTCCTTTACGTTGTCAATCAATACTCCAACATCCAAGGTTTCATCCTCGTGTAAAATCTGAAGGATAACTACTTTGGTTTTGTCATTAACCTCAGTAACTCCTAAATCGATTTTTTTCGCTAGGTCCACGACAGGGATCACCGTTCCTTCCATATTCAAAGCACCAGATATAAAATCAGGAGCTTTAGGAACTTTCATCAGACCCTCCAGATCGATCACTCGCAATACAAATTCAACCTCGATTCCGAAGGATTCGCTATTTAAAGTAAAGAGTAAATATGATTTAGCACTAGCCATTTTATTCTTGTTTAATGGAGGTTGAAATTACTTATCCTTTTTTCCTGATTTTTTTGATTTTTCTGCATTTGCATCCATATCGTCATCTAATGAAATCGCAGGAAAGTCATTATCAAAATCATCCAACTTTATGGAAGGTCCACTGAAAGGCTCTTCAACCGCTGCCTTTGGTTTTGGA
>JAHEMU010000173.1 GCA_024643485.1 Cytophagales bacterium | reverse complement strand
CACGTGAATCCGATTCGGTCAACCGAATCGGATTCACGTGTCACAACAAACCGCCGACCTTATCATGAAGGCCGGCAAGGGAGTGTGGCTCACAAAGCGAGAAGATAAAATCCACGCAAAGGGCAAAGGGGAATTGCAGACGTACTGGTTCGAATCCAGTAGGGCCCACCCTTCAATAGCCGTTCTTTTAAGAACGGCTATTTTTTTTACCCATGTTTTATTTCAATTAGCATGTGCAAAACTATTACCAGTAACATATATTAATTAAACTTCCAACATTCAGGGTAGCAGGCTATTGGCAACACTTCTCTTGTCAATTTCCATCGGATTTCCTACTTTACATGATAATCTCAAATCAAATAACCTATGGGAAATAAACTAAATCCCCTACGAATGATTCATGCGGCAATGATCATTGTTCAATTATTGATAGGCACTGTATTTTATATCCTAAAATCAAATGAAGAAACCGCGGTTGATTCTGGAGAGATTACGGTTATTTTCACTTATTTAATACCGGTATTTGTGCTTGCCAGTTTTATGATTAGTAATGTATTATTCAATAATCGAGTAAAGATTATCCGAGAAATTGAAGAAAAGGAAGATCGAATAAAACCCTATATTTCAGCAAGTATTATCAAATTTGCTTTGTTAGAATTTCCTTCTCTATTTTCCCTAGTTGCGTATTTTATTACTGGGAAAATTCTATTTCTACTTATTGCATTTGCAGTAATTCTTTATTTCCTCGTGAACAGACCTACAGAAATGAAAACAAAAATGGATATTGATATTTGATTCAAAAAATAAGGAAGTGACTTTTTAAGCTCACTTCCTTAATTCTAAATCAAATTATCAAAGTATTATCAAAATTTAGGCACATTCACCTCAGATTCAAGCAATAACGCTCTTGATGATGTACCTGCGAAAATGGTGTAGCCTCCTTGTTCAATTGCCCATGTTCCACTAGTTTCGTCCCAATAAGCTAAATCCGATACTGACATCAGTATATTCACTTGAGTTGAGTCCATTGGACTTAATAGCGGCGTTTTTGCGAAACCTTTCAATTCATGTACAGGTCGGTCAACTATTGAACCTTGTTTAGAAGTGTACAACTGAACCACCTCTTTTCCAGCAACTTGACCTACGTTTTTAACTGTGACTTGGATTGAAATAGAATCACCCGATACAAGAGTATTCATATTACTTAATTCAAATTTCGTATATGACAACCCGTATCCAAAAGGATAGGAAACTTGAATGTTGTTTTTATCAAAATGTCGGTATCCCACGTAAATTCCCTCTTCGAAATTTGTAAAGTCTTTATTTTTAATTTTTTCATTTTCTGGCTTCTCTTCGATGCCAAATAGCATATTCGAAAAACTCATTGGTTCTCCGTCTAGTGGGAAATTTGCAGTCGAAGCGTGATCTGTAAGCAATATAGGGAATGTCATTGGTAGTTTTCCACTCGGATTCACCGTTCCCTTAAGGACGTCAGCAACTGAATTACCTCCTTCTTGACCTCCCTGCCAAGCCAGTAAAATAGCATCAGGTTTTTCCTTCCAAGAGGCTGTTTCGATTACTCCACCAATATTTAAAACTACTATTACTTTCTTACCTTCAGCGTGAAATTTTTCACAAACGGTACTTATCATATTTATTTCTGTTTCCGAAAGATTGAAATCATTTTCTTCAACACGGTCTTTGCCTTCACCGCTGTTTCTTCCTATCGTGATAATCGCTACTTCAGAATCTTTCTTCGCTCCATCTAAAACATCCTCTGAGGGAAGCATTTCCGGTGGAGTGGATGCATCCATCATCGCAGCCAAACCCTCCTTTTTCTTAAAAAACTTGCTATTTGCTGATTTATGAGCCTCAAACGCATCTATTCCTGATTTATTTATTTCAAATCCCGCATTTTTCAATCCCTCTTCTAATGAAACTGTATATGCGACATTTACAAAACCGGAACCCGCACCACCTGCAATGAAATTGTAAGATGTCACACCGAATAAGGCTACATTTTTTACATTTTCTAGTGGCAATACGCCTTCATTTTTTAATAAAATCATACCTTCTGCCGCAGATTGTCGCGTCACTTGCGCATGCCCTTTCAAATCTGGAGTATTACTATAAGCGTATTGCTCCATCTTTTTAGAGTTCAAGATCATTTTTAATATGCGCTTCACTGAAGTATTTATATCTTCTTCTGATAAAGTTCCCTCTTGCGACGCCTCTTTTAATGAGTTAAACTGATTTCTCGTGCCCGGTTCAAGTAAGTCATTTCCAGCATGTATTTGTGCTGAAGCATTTTCGCCTCCAAACCAATCAGACATTACTAATCCTTTAAAATTCCACTCACCACGCAGAATATCCGTCAGCAATTCTCTACTTTCTGATGTATAGGTGCCATTCACCTTATTATAAGAACTCATGATAGTCCAGGGTTGTGCTTCTTTCACTATAATTTCAAAACCCTTCAGATAAATCTCACGAAGTGCCCTTTCTGATATCCGTACATCATTGTAATTTCTTGCTGTTTCTTGGCTATTTGCCGCAAAGTGCTTCACTGAAGTACCCACACCGTTTGATTCAATTCCATTTACAATTGCCGCCCCGATTTTACCAGTTAGCACAGGGTCTTCAGAATAATATTCGAAATTACGTCCATTCAATGGGCTTCTATGAATATTTGCTCCCGGGCCCAATATCACATCAATTCCATACTCTAGAGCTTCATTTCCCATGGACTCTCCCACTTGGTGTACTAACTCGGTATTCCAAGTAGAAGCCAACATGGTGCCTATTGGAAAGGCAGTGCAATAATAGGTATTTGGATCATCACCTCTTGTAGGATTAATTCGCAATCCGGCAGGACCATCCGATAAAAACACAGTAGGAATTCCTAATCTAGCAATTGGAACAGTAGTGCCTACAGCCCCACTCACTCCCTTATTAACATCGCCAAATCCCATCCCAGATTTCATACCAGAACCCTTCAATATGACAATCTTCTCCTCTATTGTCATCTGAGAAATCAAATCATCCGCGCGTTCTTCGAGTGTTTTTGATGTATCTTCATAAATATCTAGTTTTCCGTTGCCATTGCGGTCTAAAAAAGTCACCCCATCGATGGTAATAGTCTTAATCTCCACCACTTCTAATGGGTCGATGCCGTCTATATTCAGAATAGATCGATTAAAGTATATGGCAAGCGCAGCCGCGGCAATTATTAATATAATAACAACTGACAAAACTATCTTTAATGTGATTTTAAGTGGCTTTTTCATCTGATTACAATTGAGAATATTACTTAGTCATTTTAGTAAATATACAAATATATTTAATTATGAGGCATTTTGCCTCATAATTTTTTTTATATTGCATAAACCTTGCTAAAATGTCGCCGAGTACATTCGAAAAAATACTAAAAGAATACTTTTCCAAAGGAACAGATCATTTACTTCCAAACGTATCGATAAACTGCATTGTATTTGGTTATGATCATCCAAATTTAAAAGTATTGGCCCAAAAAATACCTTTTAATGACCTTGATTCATGGGTAGTTCCAGGCGGCTTTATCGAACGAGAAGAGGAATTAGAAGCTGCTGCTCACAAAATATTAAAGCAATCAGGAATCAAGGATGTTTTCTTAAAACAGGTAGGAGCATTTGGCGGATTGGAAAAAATGTTTGATCAGCCGTTTATTGAATCTGAATTACCAAAAGAATATTTCGAGATAGTGGAATGGATTTCTAAACGATTTGTACAGGTAGTTTATTATGGAATTGTAAATTTTCATGACACGAATCTTTTATCCGACGAGGGCGTTTTAAATTCTGCCTGGATGAACATCGAAGATACTTCGAAACTCCCACCCTCTCATACTCACCTAGTTCATGAAACAAAAAAGAAATTAATCACTGAAACTATCACCGATCCAATCGTGTTGAATTTCTTCCCAGAATCTTTCACTTTAAACCAGCTTCGAGGATTCTATGAAGCCATATTAAACAGACCAATTGATCGGGGAACTTTCAGAAGAAAATATTTGAGTATGGGATTATTAGAGAAAGTTGACGAAAAGTCAGCAGAAAGAGGAAGACCGTCCTATCTGTACAAATTTAATAAAGTGAAATATCTTGACTCACTAAATGAGAAAGTGAAGTTTGGCTTTTAAGAGGAATCAGCACATTACTGTAATTCCCAAACCTCATCATTTACCCCCAGAAACGCCACAATGCCCTTACCTTGTTTCACGTACAATGCTGGTGTGAAAGTTCCTGCTGGGGATTCTCTATTGAAATACCATACATTCTGGTAATCACTTCCATTTATAAGTAGCTGGTCTGCAAACACAAAACTAGAGGAAGAAATATCAGGATTAACAGCATTACTTCTATAGCTAGCAACAAAATTCAAGTACCCTCCTACTCCTTGGTTTGTACTTTTATCATCTACCACAAGAGATGAGTAAGAAATTAAATCGTACAAGTTTTGTTCAATATTTGAATAGGTATTATCCAATAATTCAACATAATACGATATTTCCAATTGATATCTTACGGTTTCAAATTCGCCGACATACTTATAATAGATCCATTGACCGTTAAAATATTCTTCAGATGAATCGCCAAAACCGCCATCACAAATATGTTGAATTGGCGTATAAACCCACTTATTTTCAACATTCAAAACATCCAATGTAATGATTTGATCGTTTTGATTTTTAAATTGAAGTTGACTTTTGGATTCATACGGAAACCAATCAGCAAAGCCTTCTTCCATTAATAGATAATCACCAATTTTCACATTTTCCCCACATTCATCACAACCCGACAACAAGAATAAAAGGCCAATAGGAAGAATCCTTAATAAGAATAAAATTTTCATTTTCAATTTATCTTTTGGAGAGGTAAAATTACTACTTAAATGATAAATTAAAAAGTCTGACACCTAGATGCCAGACTTTACCTACCAACAAATAAACTGTTATAATTGAGAATCTAACCAATATTGATGACCTGCGGCGAGTAACATACCGACAAAACGTTCTTTGTAAATTCCAACTGAAGCATTATCAACATTGTCGTGTTTATAATAGGCTCCAGTCATAAAATCAATGGAAACATAATACCCAGCAACATAAAGTTCTTTATAAAACGCTTCCAAATTTGGATTTGATACGAACACTTCCCCAACCCATCTTGTGTAACTGGAGGAAGATGTTTCAGAAAAAGTATAAGATTGTACAGCAGGAAGTAACAGTGCCGTCGCCAAGTGAGAAAAGTTATTTTGCACCTCAAATTGCTCAATAATTCCAGTTTCAGCATCTGAAGATGAAGCCGCAATTGACGAACCTAAACTCAACGCGTTATTCATATTAGAGTTAGATATCATAAACATGCTCGCTATTTCCGCAGAAATTCCTGGCTTAGAATCAGAAATCACCCAATTTTCTATTGAGGTTTTTGTCTTTAAGTATTCTTCTACTCTGTTAGAAAGCAAATCTATCAAAGCTGAATTATTTGGATTGGTAAACAATTCAATTTGGTTGAAAATATCATCTACCTCTGTATCATTGTGTATTACCAAGTTGTTTAAACTCATATTGTCTTTATTATTTTCCAATGTTTTATCAAAACTTGAAATAATGACATCTTTAAGTTTATATATATACTCATCTTCGTTGGTATATTCTGAACGTAATTTTGCCATGCTATCGATATCGACTGCTTGAGTGAAATCCTCTAGTGCTAGGAACAGCAATTCTGAATTGGTATTAAACCTATTTTCAGCCTCTCTTAAGAACTCTGATGAATCAACGATTGGCTCTTCTTCATTACAGCTACTGATTGCAAAGAAGGACATGATTAGAAAAGGGATAACGTAATTTTTCATGGTGTTGTAGTTAATTTATAATCAAATATACCTACAGCACTTCCAAAGATTTACGAACAATTGATAGATGAAGGTTCTGGATTCACAAAACCCAATTTTGAATTAATAAAAAAAATCCCGAAGAAATTCTCCGGGATAATTCTACCTAAACATTATTTTATTCAGGAGTTTTAACCCCTGGCCA
>JAHEMU010000172.1 GCA_024643485.1 Cytophagales bacterium | reverse complement strand
ACCCGAAATAACTACGGTTATGCTCATTCAACACGGTTATTCGATTCAGTGGTACAAGGAGATCAAGCGCCGGCGAGTATCACAAAGGCATTTCTTAATATTCAACAATCTGCGTCCAAGTTTGACGTGGTCGTTTTAATTAGAGGTGGTGGATCGCAAATCGATTTAGATTGTTTTGATAATTACGCAGTTGCATCGGCCATTGCCAACTGCTCCATACCCGTATTTACAGGTATAGGACACCAACGGGATGAAACCATTGCTGATTTAGTCGCCCACACCACATTGAAAACGCCTACAGCGGTTGCCGAACAAATCATCGATGCCATGTTGGTTTTTGAAGAAACGCTATTAAACCAATATGAATCTATTTCGAAACTGGTAAAAAATAGGCTTCGTCAAGAAAATGAGAGAAATCACCATCTAAAATTCAATCTTCTTCAACTAGGAAAGCGCTATTTTCTCGACGGAAACAATCAATTGAAGTTTCTAAAAGAGCGAATTACTGTTCAATCAAAAAGAGTATTACAATCAAAAAAACATCATTTGGAAATCCTTCAAAAAGACATTGAAGCAAATAATCCGGAACGCATTTTCGCAAAAGGATATTCCATGACGTTTCTCAACAACAAACTAGTTAAAAAGAACCATCTACCTCAAGAAGGTGATATTATTCAAACCATTAATAACCAATACGTCATTCAAAGTACCGTAAAAAACATAAAATCAACTGAAAATGAGTAATCAAATGACCTACGAAACAGCTTTACAAGAACTAAATAGCATCCTGAAAATGCTTGAGAGTGGAGAAATCACTTTGGATGATGTAAGCGTTAAAGTGAAACGAGCCAGCGAATTGCTTGAATTTTGTCAGCAAAAACTTCGTGCAATTGAAAACGAAATCGATAATAACTTAAATAATGCAGATTAACCGCTGCTATAAATTTTGTTTCCATTCTTGGAATAACTTCTTAAATTCGACACTAAAGAAAATCCTATTTTATGAATAAACTGATACTAATTATTTGTTTTTTGCCTTTGATGGCATCGGCACAATCTGATTACTGGCAGCAAAGTGCAGAGTACAAGATGGAAGTTGATTTTGATGTTAAAACAAATCAATATACAGGTACTCAAACATTAAAATATGTAAATAACTCTCCAGACACGCTTTACAAAGCCTTCTATCATTTGTATTTTAATGCCTTTCAACCAGGTTCTGCCATGGATGTGAGAAGTAGAACAATAAAAGATCCCGATTCGAGAGTGATGGATCGAATTTCGAAACTAACACCTGAAGAAATAGGTTTTTTGCACGTAACTAATCTTAAACAAGATGGGAAAAGCGTCAAGATGGAAGAGGTAGGAACCATTCTTGAGGTCGAATTAGCCACTCCTATCCCACCCCATTCTGGAACCACCTTTACGTTGAATTTTAACGGTCAAATCCCCCTTCAAATTAGACGTAGCGGTAGAGATGGTGCAGAGGGAATCGCCCTTTCCATGGCACAATGGTATCCCAAAATGAGTGAATATGATTATATGGGATGGCATGCAAATCCATATATCGGACGTGAATTTTATGGTATTTGGGGCGATTTTGATGTGAAAATCACCATCGATTCTAAATATACAATAGGTGGAAGCGGATATTTGCAAAATCCGAATGACATAGGCCATGGCTACGAAGCCGCAGGAACTAAGGTAAAGAAACCTGGGAAAACGACTACTTGGCATTTTATCGCTCCAAATGTTCACGATTTTATGTGGGCAGCAGATCCAGATTACAAACACACTACAGCACAGGTACCAAACGGACCTACGCTACATTTCTTTTATCAAGAAGGTAGTGAAACAAAAGATTGGGCCTTAATGCCGGAAGTAATGGTAAAAGCGTTTGAATTCATGAGCGCTAATTTCGGCAAATATCCATACGATCAATTTTCTGTTGTACAAGGCGGAGACGGTGGAATGGAATATCCAATGAGTACCCTAATCACAGGAAACAGGCGGCTTGGAAGTTTAGTAGGCGTTTCAGTACACGAAGCATTTCACAGTTGGTATCAAGGGGTAATAGGAACAAACGAAAGTTTATATCCATGGATGGACGAAGGTTTTACCAGCTTTGCTTCAGATATTACAATGAAGCACCTTTTCGATCCAAATTCAGACAAAAACCCGCATAGGGGAAGTTATATGGGCTATTTTTACGTAGCACAAACCCCTGAAGCTGAACCTTTATCTATTCATTCCGATCATTATAAAACCAATAGAACCTATGGTATAAACGCCTATTCAAAAGGTTCTGTTTTTCTTAATCAGCTGGGTTATGTTATTGGTCAAGAAAATTTAATGACCGGCATGAGGAGGTATTTCAATGAATGGAAATTTAAACATCCGACTCCCAACGATTTAATAAGAGTGATGGAAAAGGTTTCCGGGTTAGAGTTAGATTGGTATAAAGAACATTTTGTTAATAGCATCAATTTAATTGACTACAGTATTGAAAAAGTAGAAGGTGATAATAGTAAAACAACGGTAACACTCAAAAGGAACGAATCCATGCCGATGCCGATTGATTTATTTGTTAAAACTAAAGATGGCAAGACCGTTGTATATAATATCGCTCTAGAAATAATGAGAGGAAATAAAAGCAATGAGTATAAAGACACTGAATGGCATGTCGCAAAAGATTGGAACTGGACAAACCCTGAATACCAATTAGTGATTGATTTGCCCCTATCTCAAATTGAGAGCATGCAAATTGATGCTACGGAGCGTATGGCTGATGTGAATAAATCTAATAACAGCTGGCCTCTATCAGATAAAAAATAGAAATCGTGAGAAATTGCTTGCTGATTTTTCTTATTGCCCCCTTTTTTTCATGCACATCGAACATGGAAATTGAGGTAATGACCTATAACATTCGTTATGCGACTGTTAATGACGGAGAAAATCAATGGGAAAATCGTAAAATTCGGGTAGCTAAATTAATCAATGATGAGCTACCCGAACTTTTCGGATTGCAAGAAGCACTTTACGAGCAACTCACATTTTTGGACCAGCAATTACCACAATACCAATATTACGGTGTGGGGCGCGATGATGGGAAAATGGCAGGGGAATATTCCCCAATATTTTGGCTTAAAAAGGAATTTCAACTTATGGATTCAGGGCAATTCTGGTTATCGCAAACCCCTGAGATCCCTAGCAAGGGCTGGGAAGCGAATTTTCATAGAATTGTCACTTGGGTAGAACTAAAACATCTAGCCTCATCCACTACCTTCAGGTATTACAATACGCATTTTGATCATGAAGCCGAATTGGCGAGGAAAAATAGTTCATTAATGATTCTTGACACCATTGCAAAGTATGCATCCGAACTTCCCATCATCTTATCCGGGGACTTTAATTCAGGTCTGGGCGACGAACCATTTCAACTTTTACATGATAGTCCACTTTTATTCGATTCTTTTCAAGAATACACAGGAGTACCCGATGGCACCTTTGCAGGTGGATTTTCAGTTGATCAGTTAAACCACAAAAGAATCGATCATATTTTTTACACTCAACAGCTAACAGCCATTGAATATAAAATTATTGAAACCTCTGAAAACGGATTCTTTCCTAGTGATCATTTGCCTGTAACAAGCAGATTAATCACTAAATAGCTGCAATATTCTTAATTAAATATCTCGTTTAATTTAGCTTCTAAAGAAGGACCTCTTAGGTTTTTTGCAATTATTTTACCGTCTGGATCAAGCAATAAAGCGAATGGAATAGAAGTTACATTATAGGTTTTTGCAGCGGCAGAATTCCAAAATTGGAGGTCCGAAACCTGTGTCCAATGCAATTCATCTTCTTCAATTGCTTGCAACCAATCTTGTTTATTTCTATCTAAAGAAACGCCAAATACTTCAAACCCTTTATCATGAAATTGCTTATACATTCGAACAATGTTAGGATTTTCTTGTCGGCAAGGTTTACACCATTTGGCCCAAAAATCTACCAATACATATTTACCTCTCAAAGACGATAGAGCCACTAACTCACCGGCTTGATTAGGAAGCTCAATTTCAGGAGCCTCGTTACCTGGTGCAAGAAATTTCATTTTTTCAACAATATCCAAAAATTCATTTACCACCTCGTGATTTGGATATTTTGCGCTCAATTGATCTGCTGTTTCTAAATACAGATCAAAATATTGATCCTTATTTAATAAATTTCCGCCTCTCAATAATTCGATTTTCGCTAAGCTCGCAGGAGCATTGTGTATGATGCTTGCGATTGAATCATTATTATTTTGCCAAAGCTTAGCGTATTGATCGCGCAACTGTACCATTCGATATTGATTGCCTTGTTGAGAAGCAACCGTGAAGTCTTGATTTAATTTTTGAATAAGTTCGTCCTGTTGAAATCCTTCCTGCATTAGCTTCACATCGCCAATCAAATCATGGTCTTTTGAGCCCCCTACTTCTGCGAAACCGGTTCTCGAATTTCCATCCACGGTAACTGATATATCTTCATCATCCAGAATAAGCACTACATACTGCTTATTATAGAAATTTAATCGGTAATAGCCTGGGGAAGAAATTGGAAAGAAATGCTTAAATGAATAATCTTCCTTTAACATAATGGTGTCGACGGGAAAAGCAGTGGTAGGACTTAGTTGCTCCAATATTATTTGTGCATTTTGATCTGGAAATCCCACTGTTCCTGAAATGTATATCCCTTTTTCATCGGAGTGGTTTTCCTCTGATTTACAACTTGCAATTAAAAAAACGAATACTACTAAGTATAATAAATTTCTCATATTTCTATTTCATTAAGATCTGCTGCGCTTTAGCAGGATCAATTTTTCCGTTGGTTTTCTTCATTATTAAACCCATAAACATACCCAATAGTTTCTTCTTTCCAGCTTTTAATGCTTCATATTCTTTGGGGTGGGCACTAATTATTTCTTGTATGATTTCGCTAAGCTCATCATTTTTACTTTCTAATTCAGCCTTTACAGTCCCTAAAATGTCACCAATGTCCGCTTTTTCATCTTTAATCAAAGTTGGTAGGATGGATTTATCAGCAACTGAATAAGGGATCTCCCCTTTTTCGACTTCTTGGATCAAATGTATTATTCCAACACTTATTTTGGAATCCTTTTTATTCAAAAATTCAGTTTCTATATGGCTTTTTAATGGTCCAATTACCCAATTAGAAGAAGTCGCGCAAGAAATCCCATTACTTTTCAACCATTTATAATTAAAATACAATGGTTTAGATGATGCCAAAATTGCAGAAATGGAATCATTTAAACCATCTTCGGTCATCAATTCCATTTCAATTTCCCACGGTAATTTTATCATTTCCGCCTGAATGGAATGAATCCACTGATCATCGATAAGCACAGGACTTAAATCGGGGTCTGGAAAGTACCTATAATCATTTAAAGATTCCTTAGACCTCATACTTTCCGTTTTATTGGCTACCGAATCGTACAATCGGGTTTCTGAGACAACGGTTTCATTCCGTTCAAGCACTTCAATTTGTCTGTCTATTTCTAACTCGATAGCTTTCTGTACAAACTTAAACGAATTGAGGTTTTTAATTTCAACTTTACTTCCTAGGGTTTCTTCGTTTTTCAATCGAACTGACACATTAGCGTCGCATCGAAGAGAACCCTCTTCCATATTTCCATCCCCGACATTTAAATGTCGAACCAAGCGACGGACCTCTTGAAGAAAAGCTCCGGCTTCTTCAGCACTGTGTATCACCGGTTCAGTTACCATTTCAAGCAGGGGAACCCCAGCGCGATTATAATCAATTGAAGAGTGAAGCGGATCCTTATCGTGCATTGATTTTCCGGCATCTTCTTCAAGGTGTATTCTATTTAAAACTACATTATGTTGGTAAGCGCCCTTTAATTTCACAGGGATTTCTCCTCCCACACAAACTGGAGTTCTATCTTGAGTTATTTGATAGCCCTTAGGTAGATCAGGATAGAAATAATTTTTCCTATCAAATATCATGTAATTAGCAATTCGACATCCACAGGCAAGTCCTAAACGTATGGCCTTATTAACTGCTTCTTTATTAAGCACCGGCAACGTAC
>JAHEMU010000171.1 GCA_024643485.1 Cytophagales bacterium | reverse complement strand
ACAATTAAACCACAGGAAGATAGTACTTCAATGCCCTTAAAAAGGAAATCCTTGTCTACATTTCCCGACGGGGCCACTACGGCAACCCTATCACCAGATGTTAATTTAAGCATAAAAAAAGCCGCTATTTTTGGTAGCGGCTAATATACAATTTTCCTTTGATACTATTTTTGAGTAGTAGCAGTTACGCCTAGATGTTTCAAAACAAGATCAGAAATATCATACGATTCATTTGCGTATAACACGATATCAGTTCCACCAACACCTGCAGTTAATACGAAATCATAACCATTTTCCTTAGCAACGGCAGAAATACCATTTCCTACTTTAGTGTAAATAGGGTCGAGTAAAGACACACGTTTTTGCTCCATGCTCTCTTGAGCAGATGTTTGAAATTCTTGAATATTCTGCTCCAAACGCATCAATTCATTCATTTTATCTTTTTGAATAGCTTCTGGAGTAGTAGCAGGCAAGCTATTAAGCGCTTGCAATTTTGTTTGATACTCGTCGTATTTTGCTTTCAACTGACCTTGCAATTGAGTTTGATGCGATTGTAATGATGATTCGATTTGTTTTGCTTCAGGTAATTTGCTGAAAATATAATCAACATCCGCATAAGCTATCTTCACTTGACCAAAGGAGGTCATGCTCAACATCGTCAAAGCCGCGATCATTAGCATTAATTTGTTCTTCATCTTCTGTTCTATTTATTAATTAATCTCATTTTAATACGTCACTAGGGTCTGCTAAGCCCAGTTCATCCAATACAAAATCAGTATAGTCGTACCTGGGGTCAGTATAAATCATTACCAAATCTGCAGCTTTATCAAAAATAATTGACAATCTGTTTTCTTTGGCCACCTTCTCAACCGCTTCAAAAACTTTATCTTGAATAGGTTTTATTAGCTCTTGTTTTTTAAGGAAGAATAACCCTTCGAAACCAAAAACCTCTCTTTGGTAGTCTTTCAGTTGTAATTCTTTAGCGCTAATTTCTTCCGCTCGTTTTTTCTTCATCTCAGGTGTTAGCAAAACCTCTTCCGCTTGAAGAGAAGCATACATACCTTCAATTTCTTTAGATTTTAATTTAAGTTCTTGTTCCCATTCATTAGACAATTTATTGATCTCCTCTACTGCCTTTTTGTATTCAGGCATTCGATTTAACACATAATCAGTATCTACATATCCAAACTTCTGTGCACTAGCAGTAATGCTCGTGATTAAAAGTAAAAGAACAGGAATAAACTTTTTCATATTATCTAATCTGTTGGCCAATGGTAAAGTGGAATTGTGACCCACTTATATCCCGTTGCCCAGGTAAAGTATCAAAACCATATGCCCAGTTAATACCTATTAAACCAAACGCAGGCATAAATACCCTTACTCCCACTCCGGCTGATCTGTACATATCAAATGGATTAAATTCAATACTTCTAAACCAGTTATTACCACCTTCTGCAAAAATGAAGCCATAAATTGTAGCTGATTCTGCAGTTGACACAGGGTATCTCAATTCCAGACTATATTTATCGTAAATAACTCCTCCTCGAACGCCATTGCTAACAGGAGTGATTGAATTATCCTCATATCCTCGTAAGCCTACGACATCATTCGCAATAATAAATTGCTGTCCTGCCAATCCACTACCTCCTAGATAGAATCTCTCAAAAGGTCCGGGCTCAATATTTTTATTATATCGCCCAATGATACCAAAGTGTGCACTTGCTTCAATAACGAATTTATCAAAAATATTCAGATAGTATTTTGTATCAATCATCCATTTATGGAACTCTATCCACTTATATCTTTCTTCCAAGGACGCATTAGGAGCCAAGTCTCTCCACAAGCTATGAGGAGGCGTAAGGTTTCCACTGATGGAGATCGACGAACCCGATTTAGGGTACATAGGGTTATCTAAACTATTTCTAGACAATACCAGATTTAAAGAAACATTATTTGAATGTCCATTTTCGAAGCCTTGGCCTAAGTCAATATAATTATCAAGGGAATAATTTTGATAAGATAAATATGCTCCTAAGTTAAAGTAGTTATCTGGCCACTCCAATCGTTTTCCAAATCCGACAGTCACCCCTTTCATACGAATTGAGGCATTAAATTCATTGAAATTTGGATTAACATCAGGCACTCCATCGTCGTTAATGTCAATTGGTCTTCTAGTACGAAGAATGGTATTATTTAAGCTAACCGTAAATGAATTAGGTTTTTTACCTCCTAACCAAGGCTCTGTAAACGAGAACGAATAATTTTGGTATTGAGCGCCGTTCGCTTGCATTCTTAAAGACAATCGCTGTCCATCGCCAACAGGATAAGGCTCAAATTTCCATTTCATTAAGTTTCTCATCGAGAAGTTATTCAATGAAACTCCTAGGGTTCCGACGAAACCATAATATCCACCCCAACCACCTGAGAGTTCAATTTGGTCATTCGATCTTTCTACCATTTTCCAATCGATATCCACTGTTCCATTGGACGGATTCGGGAAATAATTTGGAGTGATTTGCTCTGGATCAAAGAAACCAATTTGTGCTAAACGCTGTTGAGTCCTGATTAAATCTGTTCTACGGAATTTCTGACCAGGGATTGTAGATAATTCTCTTCGGATAACGTGGTCACTAGTACGATCATTACCAGAGAATGTCACTTTACTGATAGTCGCTTGTTCCCCTTCGTAGATTCTCATTTCAATGTCGATGGAATCATTTTCAATTCTTACCTCAACAGGATCTACTCTAAAAAACAAATAACCGTCATCCATGTATAAACCGCTGATATCCAATCCTTTAGGATTAAAGTTTACCTTTTTATCAACTAATTCTTTATTGTAAACATCACCTTTTTTGATTCCAAGAACTGAATTTAGTACTTCGTCTTTGTACAGGTAATTCCCCGTCCATTCGATATCTCTGAAATAATATTTATTACCTTCATCTACCTTTAAGGCGATATCAATGGTTTTAGAACTGCTTTTAAAAATGGTGTCTGAAACAATTACCGCATCTCTAAAGCCTCGACTATTATATAATTCAATGATTGCTTTCTTATCATTTTCATATTCATCTTTAAGATATTTTGAACTCTTGAAGAAGTTAAACTTGGCGTTTTCCGTTATGAAATCACGCATTTCATTATAAGTAACATCATAATCATTACTTACAAAATCTATTATTTGTCGAGGAGTTAAATGAACAGCTGTTTCAAAAATCATTCTAGGGAAATTGAAGCGAATTCTTTCTCCAGTTTTCTTCATTTTAGATTTGATTTTACCATCTCTGATTTCATCATTTCCAGTGATGTAGATATTATTGATATGCACCTTATTTTTTCTATCCACTTCAATTTTTAGCTGCACACCTTCTACGTTAATACTATCTCGTACTTTTACGATGTTAACATTGGCATCAAGGAATCCTTTGTTTATATAGTATTTTTTAACAGTTAATTCTGTGTTTCTTATTATCGCATCTGTTAATACTTTACCTCGATAAAGACTTAAATCTTCTCGAAGTTCGGTTTCTTTAGAAGAACTAACGCCTTCAAAAGTAAAGCCAGTTAATCGTGGTAATTCAGATAATTCAATAACCAAGAAAGCTTGATCACCTTCAATTTTCTCTACTACTATGGTAACATCACCTACTAGCCCATGAGCCCACAATTTTCGAATTGCCATGGTGATAGCATCTCCAGGAATTTTAATTTTATCTCCAACGCGAAGGCCAGTTAGTGAGATCAGTGCATTTTTATCTAGCAAATTAAGTCCTCGTACATCGATAGAAGCGAGGGTATATTCCCTTGGATTTGCATAATTATTTAACACAGACTCCTGTGAATTCGGAGACTTCGCATTTCTGTTTCGGAATTGTCCGAAAGAAGATTCAGAAAAAATCAGTACTAATATACTAAGCAGTACAATATGTTTCATTACTACAGTTTTATCTTGTCGTTTACCTTACCAAAGCGTCTGTCGCGTTTGGTATATTCAATTAATGCATCATGCAAATGTTCTTTTCTAAAGTCGGGCCAAAGCACTTCGGTAACATAAAGTTCCGTATAAGCCATTTGCCACAATAAGAAATTACTTAGTCGCATTTCGCCACTTGTTCTAATCAGCAATTCAGGGTCCGGAATTTCATTGGTCGACAAATGCTTAGAAAACATTTCAGCCGTAATATCTTCCTCATGTAAATTACCTAATCTCCCTTCTTTCACCAATTTTTTTACTGCCTGAAGCATATCCCATCTTCCGCTATAACTCAAAGCTAAGGTAAGCACCAATTTATCCTTATGTTGAGTTGCTTCAATCGCCTCTTTAAGTTCGTTTTGACAATCAACCGGAAGACTATCGATATCGCCAATGGCATTGAGTTGTATACCGTTTTCTATTAACGTATGAATTTCCTTTTTAATTGTGGAGACCAACAAACTCATTAAAGCATCTACTTCCGCTTTGGGTCGACCCCAGTTCTCAGTTGAAAATGCGTAGAGAGTTAAAAAGGGTATTTCCAACTCTACACAACCCTCACTAACATCACGAACAGCTTGAACAGCATTTTGATGTCCAAATATTCTTTCAGCGCCTTTTTTTTGAGCCCAACGGCCATTTCCATCCATAATGACAGCCACATGTTGAGGCATATCACTACTTTTATCTAAAAGAAATTCTTTCTTATCCAACTTCATTGCATTAAACAGCCCGCAAATTTATAAAATTTACACGTCTTAACCGCCAATTATTTATATAATCTAATACGGATTTCTTGGGCAAGGGATTTTAAAAAAGGAATAAGTTGCTGAAAAACCTAAAAAATAGTACCGATCGTTATCATACCAATTGCCATATTGGTAATTTTTGAACCGTGGATCGCCATAACTTATTTCATCTAAATAGTCAAAAAACAGTATTCTCGCGCCAAATTCTAACGAAATATACCAATGTGGGTTAAGGACATATTTTGCTCCTATTCCTATTGGAACTACCGGCTGAATTGGGCTATAGCCATTGGTGCCATTTTGTTGTCCAGAAAATCCTGCAATACCAAAGCCACCAAAAATATAAGGAGTGCCCAAAATAAGCGGGTTATTTCCCTTCATATCCAAAAAATTATACTCAAAAGCAGTGGCTACTTCAAAAGCAAATACACGAAATGTTTTTGCTCTTTGAGTAGCAAAAGCATCGGTTGGTTTACTGTCACTTCCGTAAATATATCCACCAGTAATTGAGGTCCGGAAGTTAAGCGCCTTATTCATATTGAATTTATAATTAACCGTTGCGCCGGGCCTTTGAGTTCGGAATTGATATTTCCTAGTTAAGTCTCCAGTATAATTAAACACACCAATTCCTCCTCCTAATTCCGTATTTTTCTGAGAAAATACAAAACTAGTATTACCCATTAGTAGCAATAAAAGAATAGTTAGATGCTTCAATTTTTGGATTATCTGAATTTAGCTTTTCGGTACTTAGACTCCAAAATATACGTTAATCGAATGGTTGTAACGAAATAAATATCGTTATTCTTGCTATTTCCACGGTAGTTATACTTGAATTCACGTCCATAACCACCAAAAGTATCAAATCCTCCTCGACCCGCAATGATTGGACCACCTACACCATTGACTACTTCTGCAATTCGGGTGTCACCTGTTACTGCTGAGGTTGCTTCTTGTGATCTATCCGAAAGTTCGCGGGCTAATGGATCTGTAAAATGCATCAAATCGATGTAATTACCACTTACATCATCGATGTAATCGGTAAAAAGAATTCTTGGCCCAAATTCCACACTAAAATCCATTAAATCTGTCAGCTTCCATCTCATTCCAATCCCAACAGGAATTGAAATTTGTATTTTAGAATATGGTTTTGTTCCAAAATTTACAACCGTATCAGGTAAATTCAAATGTTGACCTTCAGTACCTAAAGGCTGTAAATCAACCCAAGTGCCTGCTTCAGGTAAAGAGCTACTAGCATTCACTTTTGCCTGGGGATTATGGTGAAAAATTGACATTCCTACATATGCGTAGGGTGTGAATTTAACTCTTGATATATAGGTGTTTTCATTTTTGTATAAATCGAATACTCCAGTTATAGAAAGTTCCTTAAT
>JAHEMU010000170.1 GCA_024643485.1 Cytophagales bacterium | reverse complement strand
TCAATAGCTTTAATTCCTTTGCTATGTCGACCGGTAACAATTCCAATCATATTAGCGATACTACCCCCGCTGGTAAGATTTCCGTGAGCAGAAGCAGGGTAACCAATTACACTAGAAAGCCATTGTATTAGCTTATTTTCTAAACGGACGGCTCCTGGATTAGCAAAAAAGACTCCAGCATATCGATTGCTTATTGCCGCCCAATAATCGGCCAAAGAAGATGCATAAATTCCTCCTCCTGGTATATATCCTAAATGTCCTCCTGAAGCAGGATTTATTCCTTCTTCATCCAAAGGATCAGCGAGCTTGGAGATAATCTCTTCAATTGTCAGAGTGGTTTCTGTAGGATTTATATCACTTATTTCAGCAGAAGCTCCTTCGCTTTTGCGATAGGCATGAGTGGTGTTAATCTTTTCAAGAAATGATTCTGTATAATCGATAATTTGGTCTCTAATTTCCTTTCGTTCCTTTGCATTTGGCTCCAATATTTGTGAATCCCGTTGCAGTTGAAGTAACTCTTCCCTCATGATTTCTGATTTAAACTTCTAAATTAATGATAATTAGAATTATTACAGACAGCTTTAAAAAATCTGACTTTAATTTTCTTTAGGTCTGAAAATTAATGAACTTTAATGAATCCATTTCATTTTATTCCTGAAACTTAGTTATTATGATAAAGATATTTCGCCATCAAATTTCGTTTATATTGATTTTCTTTTCGGCCCTATTAATAGGATGTAACACCCCTCCTGAAGAGTCAAAAACAATCGATTATACCTCGGCAATTGATTCTTCCCTGAGAATGATGCAGAAAGTTCAATTGGATACAAGCGTTCCTGGGCTGGCAATGGCAGTTTCAGTAGATGGAAAAATAGTATGGATGGAAGGAATTGGCTATTCAGATATCGAAAATAGAGTTCCTGTTGACCCCGCTGTCACCATGTTTAGAATTGGTTCGGTGTCTAAGCCGATAACTACTACGGCAATGGCGCTGTTACTTCAACAGGGGAAACTAAACCCCGATGCACTGATACAAACCTATGTTTCATATTTTCCAGAAAAGAAATATCCGATTACTGTTCGTCAAGTAGCAGGCCATATTGCAGGTATTCGACATTATCGTGGTGGTGAAAATATCAGCAATATTCATTACGAAACAGTAAAGGATGGAATCTCGATTTTTGCTGAAGACTCACTATTGTTTCAACCCGGATCAGAATTTTTTTATAGCAGCTATGGTTGGAACTTAATCAGCGCTGTAGTAGAAGGAGCTTCGAATGAGGACTTTTTAACCTATATGCAGCAAAATGTATTTAGTCCGTTGAATTTAAATCATACCATGGCAGAGGATAAAACTAAACCCTTACCTGGACTCACCCATTTTTATACCTATAATATGGACAGTGCCTATGTGGAAGCCGCTCCAGAAGTAGATAACAGCTATAAATGGGCTGGGGGAGGATTTGTTTCAACAGTGGAGGACTTAATTGCTTTTGGAAATGCTTGGTTAGATACCTCCTTTATTTCAATCTCGACAAGAGAAGAATTCATCACCCCTCAAATGGTCAATGACACGACCTCTACCAATTACGGGATGGGATGGGTACAAAAAGTAACTGAATCTGGCCGAACCTGGTTTGGCCATAGCGGAGGAAGCATAGGAGGAATAACACAATTGGTTATTTATCCAAAAGAAGGTATCGTTGTAGCGCTGCTTTCAAACTCGGATGAGGTAAACTATAATGGAGTAGAACACAAAATAGCACAACAATTTATACAGGCCAAAGAAGGCATGAATACATCAAACAACCAATAAATCTATTTTTTCTTTCACCCAATTCTCCGGATCAGCTCCATTTGAAAAGAAGGAAAGAATTTTAAGCATTACCTCATCTACCACGGTGTCAGGGCATGAAGCTCCACTGGTAAGAATGATTTTTATTTTTTCCTTTTGTGGTAAGAAGTTGTTTGTGGTTAAGTGTGATTTCTTGGCATAGTTATAATGCCTAATTTCATTTTCTGAAGTAATTTCTTAAGCACCGTTGATAAAGAAGGTAGGGAAATGCTCTTCACATAATTCCACCAAATGTGAGGTATTGCTGCTATTATATCCACCCACGACCACCGCTAGATCGGCAGGTACCGTTAACAGATTATACGTAGCTTCTTGATTATCATTGGTTGCATAGCACAGCGTATCGCGCGTGTCTGCAAAATGATGGGTAAGATGTGCTTCAGAATATTTTTGAACCATTACCGATTTGAAAAACTCTGCAATTTCCCAAGTTTCTTTGGCAAGCATGGTAGTTTGATTTACAACTCCTACTTTTTGCAAATCCATTTTAAAATTAAACCCTTCTGAAAATCTACCTTCAAAATATTGGATTACTTCAGCTTCGGATATTTCACCTAGAATAAACTTTCCAAGCATTTTTGATTCTTCAATATCACGCACAATGATAGAAGGAGCAGCGGCACTACTATGTGAAAAAGTAGCTCGGGTTTCCTCGTGGTTGTGTTTACCGTGAATGATGATGGTGTATTGATCTTCCCCTAGTTTTGAAGACCGTTTCCACACCTTTTCGACGAACGGACAAGTGGTGTTATAGGTTTGGGCCTCTATTCCTTTGTCGTTTAGAATTTTCTCAATTTCAAGTGTTGTTCCAAAAGCAGGAATGATAACAATATCCTCCTGAGTTATTTCATCCCAACTGATTAATTGAGTTCCATCGGTTTCCATGATGAATTTAATTCCTCTTTGAATAAGATCGTTGTTAACCAATGGGTTGTGAATCATTTGCGAAAGAAGAAAAACCCTTTTTTCCGGATTCTCCTCCAATGCTTTATAGCTTTTTTCTATGGCATTTTCTACCCCATAGCAAAATCCAAAATGACGACCAAAATAAAATTCCACCGGACCAAAATCGAGTGATGCCGGGGAGAAATCCTTTTTTCTTGGATCCGTATTTTTGCGAAATTCTTTAATTCTTCCCGTAAGAGAAGAGCGATAATATGCAGGTATATCGAACTTTTTGATAGCAAGTGTATTTTAGAAAATAACAATTAAAACCGATAAAAGTTTATTTAGTGACGATTGAAACGGAGATCATGGTTTTATCCCACACAAGCACCATTTCTGCGTCACTCTTTACCTCTTCAAAAAAGATGGTGAATTGATCAAACTCCTTGGAAGAGTTGATAACAGGCACTTCAACTGATAAAACATCAAGGTCTGGCTTTCTATTGGCCTTCCCGGAAGAGTTCACACCCCATTGACCTATTTCGCTATTTAAAATTACTTGCCAAGAATCCTTACCTGGGATAGTCCATAGGCTATAAGTGCCAGGATCTAGATTTTTTTTACCGAATAAAATGGGAATTTTAGTGGTAAAAACGGTGGCTTCGTTTGCGCCTGTTCTCCAGGGGATGTCATAAGGGACCAAATCACCGAAAATTACACGATCCTTTTTGTATGGCTTGCAGTAATCTACCTGAATTTGATTTTTGAATGAAATCGACTCAAAGGGAGAATGTGTTTTAGTGTACATTCTCAGAGCTGTCATTGAAATGAAGATCACAGCAATGATGGCAATTACGATGTAAAGAATTTTCTTCATGGGAGTTCAAATCTTGCTAAAATCAACGAAAATCAAAAGGTTTTGTTTATAATTAATTCGATTAAGATAAAAAAAACATTACATGAGGCGATAAAATTTCAATACTTTCAAACAACAGATTGCATTAAATCCCCAATACATTTTATATTTGTCAAAATTTGTCAATTATGTTAATATTTGGATTTGTACTTTTCTTGTTTGTTTTGGCCATCGTTTCGCCTTGGGCTTTCCCTAATAAAATGGTGAGTAAAAACAAGGACGATATCCGTCAATAACAGCTAAACTACTGCTGTAGCCTCTATTTCAACTAAAAATTCGGGGCTAATCAGCTGGTTTATCGCCACAAGTGTGGACGCCGGTTTAATTGAACGGAACACCTCACCATGAGCTTTTGTCACTTGTGGCCAATCTTCAATATTGGTTAGGTACATGCGTGTTCTAATCACATCCGTTATGGATGCCCCTGCTTCTTTTAATGCATTTTCTATGATGGTTAAAATTTGCTTGGTTTGTACATAGGCATCACCCTTCCCAAAAACTTCTCCATTTTTTATTGATACAGTTCCGGAAACTTCAACCGTATTGCCGATACGTACTGCCCGACAATAACCCGTCTGTTCTTCCCATGGTGCTCCAGAAGTAATATTTAATCTGCTCATGACATTTATAGATTTTTAATTAACACATTAAAACAATCTTTTAGTAACAGTTTTATAGTATTCGCTTGTTGTTCGCTATACACTAGCTCATCTTCCACAAGATATAGGTCTTTCGCCATCTCTAATTGAAAGCTATAAATTTTTTGACTGGGATTTCCATAATTCCTCGTTATATATCCCCCTTTAAAAAGAGAGTTTAATTCACAGGAATAGGGGCCTGAATTTAGGGTTTCATAGAGTGATTTTTCCAATTCCGGATGGCAGGTTGTACTTGAATTGGTGCCAATGATTAAATCCGGAAATGGATCAGGGCTAATACTAGGAACCATCCTCCGAATAGAATGAGCATCCCACAAAAAGACTTTTCCAAATTGTGCATGTACATCCAAAAGTAACTGATTTAATCGTAGATGGTAGGTGTCGAAATAGTTGGTTTTCCGATCTTGTATTTCCTCTTCGGAGGGTTCTTGCCCTGCTTCGTAAATTGCATTTCCATTAAAATCGGTGGTTGTTACCAACTGAGTAATGTGCCTTCCGTCGTTGTAAAGAGAAATGCCTGCCGGGTTTCGATTTAGGTCTACCACCCAGCGATGGTAATTCGCTTTCATGATTGGAATCTTTAATTTGAAAGCAAAATCGTACAATTGTTCAAGATGCCAATCGGTATCATCTAATTCCTCAGCCGCTTTTTTTCGAATATTTTTTGAAATTGACTCAGGGATAAAGGTGCCTGAATGTGGAAAATTCAGCACAATTGGGACGCTTATTTTTTCAGGTATATTTAAATTGTACAAATTCATATAAAACTATTTTTTTAAACCATTTAAAATCTATCCTTGCCACTGATAAAGATACAGATAGGGAGATGAATGAATTCTAAGTTATATTGTGGCTAGATTATAATTTAATTCAAAGTAATTAAAATTAGCGGGTAATTATGAAAAACATATTGATCATTTTGTGCTTGACGTCTTCTTTTGCTTATGCTCAAACGGAGGATGAAAAGGTCATACGCGAAATTTATGACCAAGCACTTAAAAATGGCCACTCTTATGAAATGCTTGAAGTTCTTACCAAAAGAATTGGGGCGCGGCTATCAGGCACCCCTGAAGCCGCCGCCGCTGTGGAATATACCAAGCAAGAAATGAACAGATTGGCGTTTGATCAGGTGTTTTTGCAAGAAGTAATGGTGCCAAGATGGACCCGGGGAAACGTCGAAAAAGCAACTATCATTTCAGAAAATAGAGGAAGCATTGAAATTAAAACCACCACTTTGGGAAATTCAGTGGGAACGGGAATAGGTGGAATTGTCTCTCAAGTAATTGAAGTGAAGGATTTCGATGAACTCAAAACCCTTGGTGAAAGTGGTGTAAAAGGTAAAATTGTATTTTTTAATAGGCCCTTCGATAGAGGAATGGTTAATGTATTTGGAGCGTACAGCGGCGCCGTAAATCAACGAGGATCAGGTGCATCTGAAGCGGCTAAATTAGGTGCAATAGGAGTAGTGGTTCGTTCTATGGCGGTTAATTCAGATGATTACCCACATACGGGAAGTCTCCGTTATCAAGAGGGAGTACCCCAGATCCCCGCAGTGGCAATTAGCACCAACGATGCAGATCTTCTCAGTGCTCTGATTAAAAAAGAATCGGCAACGAAATTCTTTTTTGAGACTCACGCGGTTCAAGAAGAAGATGTTTTATCACACAATGTTATTGGCGAACTGAAAGGCAAAAAAGGAAACTCCTTCATTGCTGTGGGGGGGCATTTAGATTCTTGGGACGTAGGGGAAGGAGCGCATGACGATGGATCTGGATGCGTTCAATCCATTGAAGCTCTTCGCATTTTAAAAGCTATTGGCTATACGCCAAACAACACCCTTC
>JAHEMU010000169.1 GCA_024643485.1 Cytophagales bacterium | reverse complement strand
GAGGCTGTTGTATTAAAAGCGCCCCTTTCACAGTTGATTAATTTCAGACCATTTTCTCTTGAAACTCCTTCATAACGAATCAATTCATCTTCGATGCGGACGGTTTTAAGATGATTATTTTTGAATTGGTCAAAAAATTGCAGCGATTCCACCTCTAATTCTTTCGAATCGGCATCAATATCAAGCGAAAGTGGAGCACTTCCTATGGTTCCCAAACGATGATCAGGAATGGGAGTTACATAGGCATCGTCGGTGGTGATGAAATTTGATAATACATGAACACCTACCATGATTCCACTTTCTTCTGCCAATTGCACTGCATTTTTTAAACCTACTCTTCCAGATGGAAATTTTGTTTTGTCCAATTCAAAGTGTCCCCATGTTTCAAAAAGAGATCCAGTATATAAATATTTCAAGCCGGCCTTTTTGGTTATTTCAATGGCCTTTTCAATGTCCTTTTCCCCAAAATCGATGATAGCATAAGCTGCAGAAGCAGTTGACGCTTGTTTTCCCCAAGTTCCGTCGATCATTGGATGAGGTAATCCTTCCTCCATCTCAATTTTACCCAGAACTTCAAGGGCGCGATTTGGAGTTGTACCAAATAATGCAATCGAAGATCCCTTTATCCCACCGTCTTCAAAGGGCATAACCTTGTAATAATCCTGGTCCCAGTTTTCAATTACTTTTTCAGAATTTCGCTCTCTTACATAAGCCTGCAAAGAACTTCCAAAATTCGTTGGACGTGCCGCTTCCACTCGGTAGAGAACTTCCCGTTTCCCTTTTTCAGACAAATCATTTGGGTCATCCTGCTCGAAAATATCGAATTGAGGCATGGTATCGTTTTCTTTCCAGGGATATCCACCCAGTGTTTTCATATTTAACGACTGCAATCCGATGGCGAAGGTAGAATCGCGAACGACCCCTACTGTTTCTCCTATTGTTTCATTTATAATGGAAGGAAATGGCCCCCAAATTAATACCGTTGCATTGGAAACAACACTATCCACTGTAAAGCGAATGTGTGACTCTGATTCTAAATATGAAATTTGGATAAACTCGTTATTAGGAAAATCAAATTGAAGTAAACCTTTGCTGATTTCTGAAAGTGAAATTGGCAGAATGTCTAATGAATCCAGCCTGATGGTAATAAAAGGTGCGGATACTGATTCAGGTAAGTAGTTTTTAGAGTTATTCAAATCTCCTAAAAATGAAATATAGCCTTGATTTGTCAGTGATATTTTGAATTCCGTGGATTTCAATTGAATCGATGTGTTATGCTCACAAGATGACAAAAGGGTGATGATGAAGCCTGCGGTAAAAAAAATATTGATGAGCTTTTTCATGGGATAAAAAGGTATAAAATCAACGGATTGTTAAATAAAGAAATTTCAGAACAGGAATCAAGTGAATGAGGATCAGTAGGAATGAATAATTATTACATATAACTGGTCATATAACTTGTATTTTTTGTACTTTATTAATACATTAATAGTATACGTTCTCAACAAACCCACAAGTGCTATGAAAGTTCTACGTTACAGTTTGTTGCTGGCAATGGTAGTTACCTGCAACATGTCATTTTGCCAATTAGCTATTATAGATTATATGCGTGTGCCACCTCAAAAGGAGAGCAATTACTTGGAGTTAGAAAGGTTGTGGAAAAAGGTGCATGCTGAACGATTAAAAGTGGGGACAATAAAATCCTGGTATTTATATAAGGTCCGATATTCCGGGACGGAAAGCGACTATCAATATGTAGTAGTGACCATGTACAATACTTTTGATGATTCTGAAAATCTTTATTTTGAAGGAGTATTTGACAAGGCTTGGAAAAACCTAAACCAGGACTCTATTTTTAATTACTCCTATGCAACCCGGGAATTAGTCAAGTCAGAAGTGTTTGTATTCGTAGATGGAACAGAAATAAAATTTAACGATCCTCCGAAATATTTCTACATGAACTATATAAAGGTGCCCCAAGGAGAGGAGAATAATTATCAAGACATTGAAAAATACATTTGGAAACCTATTCATGTAGAACTTCAAAAGGAACGAAAATTAGCTTCATGGAGTTTGTGGAACCTATGGTTTTATTCGCATCGCGATTATCAATATTTAACAATGAATGCATTTTATGAATACCAAGACATCGATTCATATAATTATTCTGAAACATTTCAGAAGATACACCAAGGAAAGGACTTAAATACGATGTTTAAAAATACGGATGAAGCAAGAGAATCTGTTAAAACTGAATTATGGGAATTAGTTGATTTTGTTGCCAAATAATCATTTTTCTTCATTTTTTTAATGTTGTATAAAAGGAAGAAAAACACTTTATGTAAGATTTTTCGAAAGAAATAAATTCAAATTTAGGCTATTATACTGAAAATAATGGTATTTAAGCGGTTTAGTTAATAATTCGTTTACGAAATAATCTGTAAGGTAGGTACCTTTTCTAAGTCAGAACTGTACTTCTTGACAAATTTGTTAAAATCGGTTCCCTAATAACACTCGAAAAATAACGGCTTAACAATTCCTTAACATGGTTTTTTAGTCTGCTTTCAGAATAGTTGAGTAATTTCATGAAAAATTTAGGTTATCAAAATCCGCTTAAACTATTTAAAACTATGAAATTTCAATTTAAATTAATTGTATTTGCTACTTTGCTTTTAATAACCACCGTTGGTTATTCACAAATAACGACCACCGGCTCAGAAGGCGATGGCGTTAAAGTAGAAGCCGAAGACGGCTCCTTTAGCTGGAAATTTTCTACTCGAATGCAGAATTTATATGAATTCGAACAAAATATGGAAACCAAAGAACACTCCAGCAATTTTTTAGTTCGGCGTGCGCGTATTAAAATGGAGGGACATGCCGGTTCAAAAAAATTGACCTATAAAATTGAATTAGGACAATCAACTAGAGATATCGGATTGCCAAACGAAGTAAGTGCGAATTCTGCTTCCATCATACTCGATGCGGTAGTGAAATATAACTTTGCAGGAAACTGGAGTGTGTGGTTTGGCCAAACTAAACTTCCGGGTAATATTGAACGAGTGATTTCATCCAGCTCTTTACAATTTGTAGATCGTTCAAACTTGAATTCACGATTTAACATAGACCGTGATCAAGGTATGCAGCTACATTATGACGCTGATAAATTCCGATTTGCAGGTGCAATTTCAATCGGCGAAGGCAGAAACGACACCAACGATAATTTGGGCGGTTACGATTACACAGGAAGAATCGAATTGCTTCCAATGGGTAAATTTGCCTCAAAAGGTGATTATAAAGCAGCTGATTTAGCAAGAGAAGAGACTCCTAAATTGATGATTGGTATGACTTATGACTTAAATAGTGGCGCTGCGAGACAGGGCGGGCAGCTTGGTGGTTATATGACAGATGTGAATGGAGTAATTCAAGAAACTGATTTAAAATCATTGTTTATTGATGCTCACTTTAAATACAATGGCTTCTCAACTATGATTGAATATGCGAACAGAAGTGCAGAGAATGATGGCGTTTATACTTACGATCCTATTCTGTTAACAGAAAGATCGTATTATACTGGACATGCAATCAACGCTCAGATGGGGTATGTTTTCCCAAGTAATATAGAAGCGGCGGTGAGATATACTAAAGTGACTCCGGAAGCAGCAACTGGAAGAAATATTAACAATCAATATACTTTCGGGTTATCTAAATATGTGGTAGGACACACCGTAAAGGTTCAGTCTGATATTACATTGATTAAAGAAGAAACAAAAGACAATATGATGTTGTTCCGTTTCCAAGTGGAATTGGGAATATAAATTAAAAAATCTTAATTTAAAGTTCGGGATAACTGCCTAAAGCAGTTATCCCTGTTTTTCAAAAAGCGACCTAAATATCTCATTATGAAATTCAACGTATTCAATCTTCGTACTATTAAGGGCAAACTGATGCTATCATTTAGCGTTGTGCTCTTTCTTTCACTTATCCTCGCCATTTGGGGCTATTTTTCCATCTACAATATTCTTGATCTTAAACAAGTTAAAGAATCTGTATCCAGAGTCAATTACCTGATTTCAGAAATTAAAAAGAATGAAAAAGACTTTTTGAAATTGGAACGTACGAATCCGGATTTCATGGAAACGGGTACTAGTGAGTATATCAATAATATGAATGCTCTTAGGTTGGAAGCAGATTCAATTATTTTAACCTTAAAAGGAAATACGGATGCAATTGATTCCATCGACACTCAGTTGGATGATTTATCAGGTGCAATTGTGGGATACTTTGATACTTTTAATGGAGTAGTTTCTCAATTACAAGCCAGAGGATTTTCTGATTATGGATTAGAAGGTGAGTTGAGAGCTTCTATTCACGATGTGGAAGATTACGGTTCTAGAATTAATATGGTTCGACTACTAATGCTTCGACGACATGAAAAGGATTACTTCTTACGTGGCGATTCAAAATACGTGGAAAAATTCCATGAGGAGATTGAAGATTTTAAAAATGAATTAGGAAATGGTGATTTAGGGTCTACTGTTAAAGTTCTATTAAATGGATATGAAGAAAAATTTAATGCAATTGTAGCAGCAGAAGATGCCCTGAATTTTGAGATTTATTTTGGAGACTTAATGCAGAGCTCATTTACTTTTGAAGTTTTAATTGGAGACCTTGAAAATAGAGCTGATGTAGCTGTAGATGAAACGGTTTCTAGAATTATTTTGATGTTTATTGCCGTTTTTGCAATTAATGTAATACTAGGTCTTCTATTGGCTTCTCGATTCTCAAATTCCTTAACGTCGAATATCAAAAATATTCAAGGGGTGATGGCGAAATTGGCTGCGGGACAATTGCCAGCGCGAATGGAAATTACTTCAAAAGATGAACTTGGGGAAACAACGGAATCTGTAAACGATGTAATTCAAAGTTTGAGAGATAGTGTGGCGGTTGCCAATATGGTTGCCAATGGTAAAATTTACAGTGCTGAACAAGAAGCTGCCCTTAAATTAGGTGACGGTGAATTAGATAAAGCACTTAAAAATATGATTAATAAATTGAATGAAATTGTTCAAGGTATTATCAAAGGAGCGAATGAGATTTCTTACGGTTCTTATGAAATCACAAAAAGTTCTCAACAAGTGGCGAGTGGAGCAACAGAACAGGCAAGTTCTTTGGAACAAATTTCATCTTCTGTAGAGCAAATGGTAAGTAACATTAACCAAAATGCAGACAATGCCGCTCAAGCAGAAAACATGACACATAATGCGGTGGAAAAAATGCATTCTGTGAAGGCAGCGACTAACTCTACGTTCGAGTCAATTCGTCAGATTACAGATAAAATTAAAATCATTAACGAGATTGCGGATAAAACAAATCTATTGGCAATTAACGCTGCAGTTGAAGCTGCCCGTGCAGGTGAGCATGGAAAAGGTTTCGCTGTCGTGGCTAATGAGGTTAGAAAATTAGCCGAGAGAAGTCAGCAATCTGCTGTAGAAATTATTTCGGTTTCCAACTTAACCATTAAGGATGCAGAACATTCTTCGGGGTTATTAGATGAGTTATCTCCTGAAGTGGAACGTTCATTTAATTTAGTACGTGAAATCAGTTTATCTAGTGCTGAACAACGATCGGGCGCAGAACAAATTAATGCCGCCATTGCTCAATTAAATCAGGTAACACAGCAAAATGCTTCTTCTTCAGAAGAATTAAGCTCTTCAGCTTCGAACTTTAATAGTCAGGCAGAATTGCTTAAAACAACCGTTTCTTTCTTTAAATTAGATAAGGAAAACGAAAATAAATTCAAGAAAAGTCAAATTATCGACCGAATCGAACAATTGCGTGCAGCACTTGCAGGAATTGAAGAAGATGCTGGTTTAGAGGAAGAAAAGGAATCGAGCACTCCTAAAAAAGAGTCAAAATCAGTATCAACCCCAACCCCAGCCCCTGCTCCAAAACCAAAGGCAGCGGTTGAAGAGCCTTTCAGTGGCCCTTCCATAAAGTTGGATGATTTTGATAATGACTTTCCTGCGATTTCATTAGATGATGATATGGATGCAAATGCAGAAAAATCAAAAAAATCAGGAAAAAAGGATAAGTAATTTCAACCTCCATTAAACAAGAATAAAATGGCTAGTGCTAAATCATATTTACTCTTTACTTTAAAT
>JAHEMU010000168.1 GCA_024643485.1 Cytophagales bacterium | reverse complement strand
TAAATCATCATGTGCTTATTCCTCGGCCTGAAACAGAAGAACTCATACGGCTGATTCTAGATAACCACAACCAAGCAACATTAAAAGTACTAGACATCGGTACTGGATCCGGGATAATTCCAGTTTCCTTAAAAATATCCCGACCCAACTGGCAAATAACCGGTTGTGATATTTCAGTGGAAGCTTTGGAAGTAGCAAAAACGAATGCCAACCATCACTTAGTAGATGTTTCATTCTTGACCTTAGATATTCTTAATCAGGAGATTCCAATGGATTGGGATATTATTGTGAGCAACCCTCCCTATATTCCAATAAAGGAAATATCCGACATGCAAAAGCGGGTGACCAATTTTGAACCTCATTTAGCACTATTTGTTGAAAATAATGATCCTTTGTTGTTTTATAGAACTATCCTAGAAAAGGCATCAATTATTCCAAATAAACCAGGTACCGTATATTTTGAAATTCACGAGCAATATGGGGAACAACTGGAATCGCTCGCGAAGGAGTTACATTTTCAGTGTACCCTATTTCGAGACATAAATAATAAGTGGAGAATGGCGAAATGTGTTAGATTAATTCAGCCTTAAACCCTGCTAATTTTATTGTTTCAATCACTTCATTTGAAGGTGCTTCCGCTTCTACCGTAAGGGTGCGATCAGCGTCAGTTAAATCAACTTCCCAGTGAGCGATATTTTTATCTTTGTTGAGAAATGGAGTAACAGTATTTAAACAGTTATTGCAATTTATATTGGTTTTGAATTGATAGAAGCTCATTTTTTTATTTCGTTTCGTTATGCAAAGCTAAGGAGAATAACCATTTACAAAACGTAAAGTTTCGGAAATTAGTTTAAATCCTTCTGAGAAGAATTAAATAAAGCGAATTTAAAGTTTTTTCCAACAGCTGCTATAGACAAATCCTTTACAAAAGCTTGACGTTGCAATTCTAATCAATCCCAAACGTTCAAGCATTGGATCTGGCTTTTCTAGTTCATTAGCCTCTATGCCTCCGAATACTTTGAAAAACCGATACATTACTTTTATTAAAATGTGTTGAATTCGATTCGAAGGATGATCGAAATCGGCGATCAACCAAGTGCCTCGAGGAGTTACACTTTCGTTGATTTGCTGAATGATGGAATGAAGCTTAGGTCCTGTAAATTGATCTAAAAAAAAGTGCGTTATTATTCCGTCGGAAGGGGGTAAATGTACTAATTCGATGGGGTGAGTAATAAAATTTACCTCAAGCCCTTCAACCTGTTTTTTGGCCAATTTTGTCATGGCTATGGAAGGTTCTATGTAGGTAATTTCTCCCTTAAAATCGGCTTTTAAAAGTAATTTCAAAATCAAACCATTACCACCACCTATAATGGTTAACCGTTGGCAGCTTATAAGATGATTTAAGTATTCATTTTCTGCCTTTTCTAATGAATTTCCAAAAACAATTCTTTTAAGTATTCCATAAATCGGAGCGATGAAATTGTAATTACTCATCCTTGCTTTTTTAAAGAAAGACAACCCATAATGGAATCAAAAAGGCCGCATCGGCCCAAAATCGATAACGCTCGTGTTTTTTAAAATAGGATGGAGTAATGCCTACCACTATTAACAGCACAAGCATGGCAAAAAATGTAATGGAAACGATTATTTGTCCATTTATTCCAATCGTTAAAATCAATAAAACCGATAATAAAATCAATAAAAAGAATAGGAGTTTAGTCCGTTTTTTACCTAAAGTATGCGCTAAATTAAACTGTTCTGATTGTTGATCGATATTAATTTCATACGAAGAAAATATTAGCAAATTGAGCAGTGCGATTAAGGTATGCTGAATAAGTACAACGTATAAAAATGGGGGTATGTAACCAAGAGTACTCAGAGGGGCTAAAGCAACTCCTGTCGTATAAAGCAGCGCGATAAGAAGTTCTTTTGGAACAAACTTTTTCCAAAATTTAACCGCTAATAAATAAGCAGAAATGATTATGGCTACAATCATACCATTAACGATAATGGCCAATGGAGAGTAAATGAGAATCCATAAGTTAACGATAACCAAAAGCGAAACGATAATTATAAGGTTTTTCTGATTCTTTCTATGAAATAGGTGCCTCGCGGTTTGGGGGAAATTGGGCATTCCGATATCAAATATCCGATCTAATGTGTAAATCGCCCAAATAGTATTGAAAAGTAGGATGTAAATACCAATGGATAACTCAATTTGAGTTATCCATTGGAAGAAATAACAATTTATACAGGCGCCTATAGCAATATCTAAATTCAATAAACTGATATAGTTGCTTAACGCCTTCATTCATTACCAGAATAAAGCGTACAGAATAACAATGATTAGTAGTACGATAAAACTGGAGATATTAAATACTGGATCGGTCTTAAAGGTGCTTTTTTGATGATCAATTCCTTTCGTATTGTTCATTCCTTTTCCTTCAATTAAACTAATGGCAGCGATTATCGCAGCAGTCAATAAAAAGGTGTATCCCATTTGATCAAGGAAAGGCAAGGTAGGGAATAGGTTTTCTAAAGATGTTCCAGACATCCAGCCTTTTGGACCTACTTTAAAGAACATGGCAATTGGAATAGAAACCAATGCTCCCCAGATCGCTCCGTTGTTGGTTGTCTTTTTCCAAAATAGTCCTAAAATAAAGATGGCGAGAATACCCGGGCTTACAATACCTGTATATTCCTGAATAAATTGAAATGCTTGTGGAATACTTCCCAATAGTGGCGCCATAAAGATGGCAATTAGTAAAGCTACTGAAGCTGAAATTCTACCAATTCTAACCATTCCAGTTTCAGAAACCGTCGGCTTAATTAATGGGCGGTAAATGTCCATAGTAAATATCGTTGCTGTTGAATTTAACATGGAGGCCAATGAACTCACAATAGCAGCTGCTAAGGCGGCAAGTACCAATCCTTTAAATCCAGCAGGTACGAATTGTGAAATCAACCAAGGATAGGCTTTGTCATTATCGAATGCTCCTCCATGGAAAAAGACAGCATCAGCTGAATCTGTTGTAATTACACCAGCATCCGAATTCATTACAAATGCCACAATTCCTGGAATAACAACAATCAAAGGAATGATTAATTTTAAAAATGCAGCAAATACAATTCCTCGTTGAGATTCTTTTAGACTTTTAGCAGCAAGAGTACGCTGAATAATGTATTGGTTAAATCCCCAATAATAAATGTTGGCAATCCACATTCCTCCAACTAAAACGGCAAGACCGGGCAAATCCCACCATGCATCACTTCCATTAGGAGTAATAATTTCTCCTTTTTGAAGAATCATGCTAAATTTTCCTGGCACTACTTCATATAAATGAGCAAGTCCATTGAAAAAACCTCCCTCAGGGGTTACGGCATTCAACGCTACAATCGTAGTCACCAATCCACCAATAACCAACATAATTACTTGAACCACGTCGGTCCAAGCAACCGCTTTAAGTCCACCCCATAGGGAATAAGCCGCAGCGAATAAAGCAAGACCGATAATAGAGGTCATTAATAAAGAGCCGTCCCCATTTCCAATAATTGTATCCAATGCTTTTGCTCCTAAATAAAGAACAGAAGTAAGATTTACAAAAACGAAAAGTGCAATCCAGAAGACAGCTAAAATAGATTTTAGGTTGGTACTGTATCGTTTTTCCAAAAATTCCGGAATCGTATAAAGTCCTTTTTCTATAAAAATGGGAAGGAAGAATTTACCCACTATGATTAAAGTAGCGGCGGCCATCCATTCGTAAGAAGCGATTGCTAACCCTATGGCTAATCCAGAGCCACTCATTCCAATAAATTGTTCAGCTGAGATATTCGCAGCGATTAGTGAAGCTCCAATAGCCCACCAAGGCAAGGCCTTACTCGCAAGAAAATAATCTTTAGAGTCTTTTATATGTCCTTTTTTCTCGCGAGATACAAATAATCCAACTCCGAGAATTAATATTGCGTAAGCAATAAATACGATGCTATCTATAAATTCCATAATTTTGTATTTCTATGAAGGTAAATCTATAAAAATTTCAATATACACACATCTATTTGAAACATAAATAATGGAACTGAATTTTAGCAATTGGTTTAATGGGCAAAATTGGAATGAAAATGGTCAATTTACCATTAGTGATGAGGGTAAAATTTTATCTGTTCAATCCAAACAATTCGGAGTGCCGGACCAAGATGTTTTAATACCGGGGTTTATCAACGCTCATTCGCATGCATTTCAATACGCAATGGCGGGAATGGCTGAAATGGTAACTGGTAAAAAGGATACTTTTTGGACTTGGCGAGACAAAATGTATCAGTTGGCGTTGAATTTATCACCTGATCAAATTCAAGATATAGCTGCCATGTTATATGCCGAAATGGCGAGAAATGGATATACACATGTAGTAGAGTTTCATTATTTGCATCATCAACCCAACGGAATGCCGTACGAAAATAAGGCTGAGATTGGGGTTCGTTTAATGGAAGCTGCTAAAATTGCAGGAATTGGAATAACTCTGGTTCCCATGTGCTACATGCAGGGGGGCTTTGGGAAAATGGCGGAATCACATCAACGACGTTTTATTTCTAAATCAACCGATGATTATTTTGAAATTGTTGAGGCCGCATTATTGGCATCTAAATCCTATAAACATGCAACGGTTGCTTACGGGGTTCATTCTTTGCGAGCTGTTACTGGTGAGGATTTAGTTAACGTATATAATAGATATAAGGGTTTGCCATTTCATATTCATATTTCAGAGCAACTGGCAGAAGTAGAGGATTGTGTGGCTTTTACGGGACTAAGACCTGTTGAGTTTTTAATGAGTAAAATTAATATCGATAGTAATGTGCATTTGGTGCACGCTACCCATTTGACTGACAAGGAATGTTCTGATATTGCTGAGAGCGGAGCGCATGTGGTGCTTTGCCCATCTACAGAAGGGAACCTGGGAGATGGGATTTTTCCATTTAGACGTTTTTTAGAATTAAATGGAAAATGGTCGATAGGTTCCGATAGCCATGTTACTTTAAGCTTCATGGAAGAACTCAAATGGTTGGATTATGGCCAGCGCTTAATTTCAAATAGGCGCGACACGTTTTTAAATGGAGGGCCTTCTTTTGGTCAGGAATTATTTGCTCAAAGTTTAAGAGGAGGAAAAATTGCGGCAGGGCTTAACCAAGAAAGTGGTATGGTAGTAGGGGATTTCTTCACGGGGCTTATGTTAAATGAAAAACATCCGATGAGTGGCTCTATGCCAACCCAAACAATTTTGAATGGATTAATATATTCAGGTGATGTGACTTCAATTAAAAAGGTATGGCATGGAGGCGTGGTAATCGTTGAGGGAGGAATTCATAAAAGCATAGAAGAAATACATCTTGCTTATGTAAAAACCATCAAAGAATTAAGGATTAGGAGTTAATTTTCGACCTGAAAATCTACCCATCCCGAATCTGGGTCATTTCCGTGTACGTCTATTCCAGCCTGTACTTGCCAAATTACCCGATGGTCTTTTGATGAAGCGCTTGCTTTAGAAGCATCTGTAATGTCAATTTCCGATTCCCAATCGTATGCTTTGCCTTTTTTAAGAATGCATGAGTTAGTGATATTGAACTGTTTATTATAAATAGTATCACTTATCCAATCCTTCATTTCACTTAAAATCTTTTCGTTATCGGTCATCTTTTCAGTGTTCTTTGGACCATACGATTCAAGAGTTTCTTCGATACATCGTATTTTGAGGTACACATTTCGGCAATCTAAATCAGAATCTCCGATGATAGCGTGAACTTGAACATTAAATGAAGAGGAAATGGTTGCGTTATTCATATCAACTGTTACTTCGGCACTTCCCCCAGTGATAAAATCGAGTAGTTTGTTAAAAATTCCCATGGTGTTTACAAAATGTATCTTAAAGATATAAATTTGAAGTAAATATAAAAATAATCAATATTTACCCGATTAATATAATTAGGTTTTTCATTTGGAAGGACTTGTTTAAATTTACCCTATGATCAAGGTAATTATTATCGATGATGAAGAGCCCGCAAGGCATCTCATAAAGTTCTATCTTAAAGATTTTCAAGAGATACAGGTGGTGGAGGAGTGCCGAAATGGTTTTGATGGATTAAAAGCAGTTCAAGAGCATCAGCCCGATTTAATT
>JAHEMU010000002.1:7193-24286 GCA_024643485.1 Cytophagales bacterium | reverse complement strand
CCTAGTATCGACTGAAACGCCATCAATTGAAACTATCACATCACCTTCTTTAATGCCGGCTTTCGCTGCAGCACCCTCTTTCTGTAAATAAACAGTTAATACTCCAGAGTATTCATCCGTTTTTATATCCAATCGTTCCGCCAATGAGGAAGTAAAATCTTCCACATCCGCACCGAAAAAGGATTTTTGCACTTCTCCATACTTTACAATGTCGTGAAATACTTTTTTCACAATATCCACAGGAACTGCAAAACCATAACCCGCATAAGACCCAGTCATAGACAAAATTGCGGTATTTATCCCTACTAATTTTCCTTCGCTATCAATCAACGCTCCCCCACTATTTCCTGGGTTAATGGCTGCATCTGTTTGGATAAAAGATTCAATGGGAAATTTTTCTTTAAGAATATTAATTTGACGTCCTTTTGCGCTGACAATTCCTGCAGTAACCGTGCTGTTCAGATTAAATGGATTTCCTACAGCAATTACCCATTCTCCTACCGAAAGATCCTTAGAATTCCCCAGTGTTACTGCTGGCAAGTTGGTTGCATCTACTTTAAGCACTGCCAAATCCGAACTTGGGTCTACCCCAACCAATTTCGCTTCTAAAGTTCGTTTTCCAACTACCACTTCAATTTTTTCAGCGCCTGCTACAACGTGGTTATTTGAAACGATATATCCATCGGTTGAAAAAATAACTCCTGAACCACTGCTCACACGCACTTCTTTATTGGGCTCACCACCAAAAAACAAATCCATCCATGAAACAGAATAACTTGCTTTTGAAATGTTCTTTATATAAACTACGCTATTGGTACTCGATTTACTAGCTTCTACGAAGTCAGTGGCTCCTACATTTTCAGCAAAGCCGCTGTTATTAATTTTGAAGGCGTTATTCTCTTCCGGAATAACTTGATTACCAATCGTAGTTTCGATATTATTTTCATGAACAAAGGACTGAAACACCCAGGCCCCACCAAAACCGAATAAACCGCTTATTAAGGCTGTTTTAATAAAGTTTTTCATATTGAATGTACCGTTAGTAAGTTAAAAAATAAATTATTTAAAAAAATGCTTCAAAAATCGTGCACATTCTAAATACGTGTCAAATGGTCATAAGTTATGCTTATTTCATTAATTTTTTATCTGCCGATTTTAATCAATTTGTTTTATAGTTTCGCCACAGGTAAGCATTGCTTCTCCAAAATATGGATTGCGGATTTCTTTAACTGTACTCAACCAATACGCTCCCTTATTTCCCTCAGCCATCGGGCAAAATTGATAATATATAGGGTTCTTTGCATCGTTAAATTGAGAAGTAAGTTTTAAGGTAAAGGCCGCTAATTCTGCCAACCCAGATCTCATTTCTTTTAAATTAGAAGATGCTGAAATGGCATTTAATGCTTTCGACCGCTCCGTTTCCCCTTCAGAAAGTAACAGACGAGTCGTCGCAGACACTTCCATTTTCATTAATTCTGCCAAATTCTTTTTTAAATCAGTAAACGACTTATTTGATTTATCTACCTCTCCTGCAACCAATTCTTGTTTTAACCCAAAATACGCATCCATATACCGGTGATACGCTGCTTGAAAGGATTCTGATTCTGCATTACCCTGCTTTTCATTATTGGACGTGGTAATTTTCGATTTAGTCGCACTCATCATGCTTTTTTTGCCTTGTAATTGAGCCGCCGCGTCTATTTTAAAGACACCATAACTCGCTACAGACTCCCCTTCCTCCAAACCGGTTTTGACTACAAAAAAATCATTTACTTCCGGCCCTAATACTATTTCACGGTAATAGAAAATAGATTCATCTTGATCATCCACTACATAAACAATTGCCTTATCTCCAGTCCATAAAACTGCTGATTTAGGAATGACAATTTCATTTTTCGCCTTGGCATCACTGACATTTACAATCCCTTGTACCAACATTTCAGGCTTTAAAGACCCATCTGAATTATTTATTTCTAGCCTTACGCCAATCACTCTTGTTTTAGGATTTACAACCGGATCAATAAAGGAAATTTGGCTCTGATACACCTTTCCAGGATTTGATTTTACAGTAAAATCTACCTTCTGACCCTTTTTCAACCAAAATAAATCTGATTCATATACATCGAACACCACCCATAACTTTGACAAATTAATCAATTGCACTATAGGCATACCTTCTTTGACATAATCTCCCTTACTCACCTCTCGTTTTGTTACGGTCCCACCAAATGGAGCTAATATTTCCATGGTATTTTTCACCTCGCCTGAAGATTCTATAGCATTTAATTGTCGTTCAGAAAAACCCCATAAAAGTAACTTCTCACGCGCTGCTGAATATATTTCAGGTTGTTTTGCCTTAAGTTTTGTTGCATAAATCAATTCTTGCTGAGCGGAGATTAGCTCAGGTGAATACACCTCTGCTAAAACACTTCCCTTTCCCACAAGCTGCCCTGTATAATTCACTCTTAACGACTCAATTCTCCCGCCAATTCTTGAGGCAACTTCTTGGATTAATCGTTCGTCGGGACGCACTTTACCATTTAAGCTCAGTTGTTTTGATTGCGGAATCCGACTTACTTTCGAAGTTTGAATTTCTGCAATACTGCGAGCTGACGCCGACATTTTCACACTAAAATCATCTTCAACTTGCTCATCTACAGACACTGGGATTAGATCCATCCCACATAAAGGGCATTTTCCAGGTCCATCCTGCCTAATTTGTGGGTGCATACTACAGGTATAAATAACTGCATCCGACAATCCGCTACTATTTCCATTGTGCTGATGTGAAGCTTCATCAGAACCACCAAAAATTAACCAGCCTAAAAACAACCCAAAAATCACTGGTAGTAAAGAGGTGAATTTTAGAGATTTTAATATATCTATGAATTTTTTCATTTTCTTATTCTTTAATTATTAACTTTTAAACCGGTGGAATAATCGATGTTCGCCACAACCTTTTGCCTCTCCACTCTAGTTTGTTCTTTCATTATCTGAAGATCAATCAGTTCATCTTGTGCTTTGAGCAAATCTTCCAAATCCCTTCTTCCGGCAGCGTATTCCTTTGCCATTAAATCAATCATATCTTGGTTGATTTGAATGAGTCGATCAAACATTTTTATCATCTCTTCTTTTTCATGATAAATCGCCATTTCCTCTTCCAATTGAAGTTTTAAATTAAATTCCATTTGATTTTTCATGGACTCACCTGCTAATGATTTATAGTGGCTTTCCTGTGCTACTGCCTGATATTTCTTTTGATTAATCGGGATTTTCAGCCCAATTTGAGGAAACATGATAGCATCCATTCCCGAATTTTCAATTACCACATCTTGCCGTTCACTCATGATTGTATACGACATACCCAAAGTCACATCCGGCTTTGATTGATATTCCGTAAATTTTTCCATTTCCATCAGCTTTTTATTTTCAGCGTCCTGTCGTTTTAGCTCTAAATTATTTTCGAGAGCAAATACTTCCATTTCAGCATGGTCGTGGTCATAAATCACTTCCCACAAATACAGCATAGATGGCATTTCGGCATTTTCCTCATTTAAAAATATATCCCAGCGTTTTTTATACGACTCGAGGTGATCACCCAGGTGATCTAGCTTGGTTTGGGTTTTAATGAGTGCCATTTCTATTTGAAGAAGTTCCACAGCACTCCCCTGACCGGTTTTAACTCGAATTTCTGTTAATCCCGACAATTCCTTTAGCCAATCACGCCTTTCTTCCAGCAAACTAATTTCAGCATATTGATAATAAATATCGTAGTACAACATTCTAAAATCCTTCCAAAGCTGAAGCTTCGCGTTTTCCAATTGTACATTTGAAATTTCTATTTGAGAAACAGAAATATTATACGCAGCTTCTCTTTTTCCAGGCCATGGAAGCATTTGACTCAAAGAAAACGCAGCTCGCTGTGCCCCTAATCTTGTTTCCATTGGAGTTAAAAAATAGGAAGCCATAAATTCAGGATCGGGCAATGCTCTCGCGTAGGAAGTGCTCGATTTGGTTGATTCTAATTCATTTTTCAATCGATCAATTTCTGGATTATTTTCTAGAACCTTTTGAAAGTACGGTTCCAGCACTTTTGATTGACTATTTGCCATCATTGCCATCAACAATAGCATGACGCATATATTAATTTTCTTCATGATTCCTTTCCTTTTTCATTGAAAATTCAGCCCACCACGCATAAGAGACAGGCACTACAAACATGGTAATCATTTGAAATATCATTCCTCCAAATGTTGGTATCGCCATCGGCACCATAATATCAGACCCCTTTCCTGTAGAGGCCAATACCGGTATAAGAGCTATAATGGTAGTGGCGGCTGTCATCATGGCCGGGCGAACACGTTTAGACCCAGCCTCCACCACTGCTGCAAAAATTTCTTTCCTGTTCGATGGTTTTTGCTCCTTAAATATTTGTTGAATATAGGTACCCATAATCACGCCGTCATCAGTTGCCACGCCGAAGAGGGCAATAAACCCAACCCAAACAGCTACACTTAAGTTTACAGTATGCATATCAAATAAATCTCTCATATTCACCCCTGCGACGGAGAAATTCATAAATTCCGGGACTCCATATAACCAAAGCATAATAAACCCTCCCGAAAACGCGACAAATATTCCGCTAAAAATCATGAAGGTGATTGGAACGCTTTTAAACTGAAAGTATAGGATTAAAAATATGAGAACCATACATAAAGGAACTACCATTGCGAGTCTCTTAGTCGCCCTCAATTGATGTTCGTAATTCCCTGTAAATTTATAACTCACACCCGCGGGAATCTGAATTTGTCCAGATTCAATTTGATTTTGAATCACGCGTTGTGCTGCTTCCACGACCTCCACTTCTGGCATTGAAGCTACCTTATCAAAAATCACATATCCCGTAAGGAAAGTGTCTTCACTTCGAATCATTTGTGGCCCTTTACGATAAGTGATCTTGGAGACCTCTTTAAGCGGCACTTTGACCCCACCAGGCGCGGTAAGAATGACTGAAGCAATATCCTCCGGACTATCCCGAAATCCCCTAGCATATCGAAGGCGAACCATTGTACGTTCACGACCACTAACGGTGGTGGTTAAAGGCTTACCCCCAATCAGCACTTCAATATATTCCTGAACATCTGCTATTTTCAATCCATATCTCGCTAATTGTTCTCGGTCTAAATCAATTTCCATATAAGGTTTCCCTACAATCCTTTCAGCAAAAACCGAGGAAGGCTCCACGCCAGGCACCATTTTAAGCGCATCTTCTATTTGCAAACCCACTCGTTCAATCGTTTCAAGGTCACTTCCAAACACTTTAACTCCCATGTTTGCACGCATTCCTGTGCTCAACATAATCAGACGAGTTTCAATTGGTTGGAGCCTCGGAGCTGATGTCATTCCAGGTATATTGGTGCTTTTCACTATTTCAGCCCATATATCGTCTGGAGAGTGGATGTGCTCTCGCCATTGTCGAAAATACCTACCGTCTGCAGAAGGGATTAATTCCTCTTGATCTATCACTCTAAAACCGTCCTCTTTTGGCGAATAAAACGAACCATCAATAAGCTCATATCTCCCGTCCTCATCGGTTTTAAATCGAATTCTCCCCCCTTTTTCATTCAACATATATTCCGATTTATAATTGATGGTGTTTTCAAACATAGAAATCGGAGCCGGATCCAAGGCGCTATTCACACGACCCCACTTCCCGACTACTTGATCTACTTCTGGGATATTGCTCACATAAGCATCTACTTTTCTGATGATATCGATATTTTCCTCAACTCCCGAGTGAGTCATGGTAGTAGGCATTAATAAAAATGAACCTTCATTTAAATTCGGCATAAATTCCCTACCAGTTCCTGGGAATAAATGACTTAATCGATTCCAAATACCTGTATTTTCTATATTGAAGCCCACTGATTTTGATGCGTGCAAAACAGGAGAAAAAATTCGACCAAATCCCTGCCAAACCATCACTCCAAAAAACACAATAATTAATGGACCCATCAAAAAGGTGCGTTTATTGTTTAAAGCCCACGTTAATATGGTTGTGTAATATGAAACCACAGACATTAAACCACCTAGAATAATACCTAAAATAACCGTAACAAATAAGGTGTTATAAATCATCCCATTTTCAGGACCTAAAGGCATCCACCAAAAGGAAAGCTGGACCGTAACTGCAATTAGAATAATCGCGATTGATACCTTTTTACTTAGTTCTTTATAAGAAGGAACAAAAAGAGCCACCAAACTTGAAATTGCAAACAGAATAACAGCAAATCCGCCCGCGTGTTGCCATACCCAAACTATAGCACCACCTACAATCAATAAAATAACTTGTACGAAAAATTGAAAACTTCTTAATCTGGGCTTTGCTTTTAATAGGTAATAACAAAAAGTAGGAATAAAAATCAATCCAATTACGAAGGCTGATAATAATGCAAACGTCTTGGTGAATGCCAAGGGTCTAAACAGTTTTCCTTCAGCCGCTTGAAGGAAGAAAACAGGCAAAAAGCTTACTACAGTGGTAGATAAGGCGGTGATTATGGCCGGAGCCACCTCTGAGGTACCCTCAAAAACGACATCAAAAGTGCTTTTGCGTTCATTTCCTGGGATTTCCGAATGGCGGAGCACGTTTTCAACTAAAACGATTCCGACATCCACCATAACCCCAATGGCAATCGCAATACCAGAGAGGGCGACGACATTGGCATCTACTCCTGCATATTTCATAATAATGAACGTCATCAGTACTCCAATTGGAAGTAATCCCGAAATAATTATACTCGCACGAATATTCATTACCAGCACAATCACAACCAAAATGGAGATTATAATTTCGTGTGTAAGAGCACTTTCCAATGTTCCAATGGTCTCTTGAATCAATCCTGAACGATCATAGAAAGGAACAATGGTCAATTTTGAAACTGTTCCATCTTCCAAGGTACGCGAAGGCAAGCCTGGATCTATCTCTTTAATTTTTTCCTTAATATTAGAGATTACTTCCATGGGATTTGAACCATAGCGGGCGACCACCACTGCACCCGTGGCTTCCGCACCTTCTTTATCCAATCCTCCACGACGAGAAGCCGGACCGAGGGAGACGGTGGCTACATCCTTTATTCGAATAGGCACTTCATTGACGGAAGTGATTACAGATTGCTCGATATCCTCAATCGTTTTTATATAACCCAACCCCCGAATTAAGTATTCTACTCGATTAAATTCGAGCGTTCTTGCACCGACATCTTGGTTGGATCGATTAATTGCCTTCATAATCATCTCAATATTTATATCATATTGAGCCAAGGCATTTGGAGATAAATCGACCTGAAATTCCTTTACATACCCCCCTACTGAAGCAACTTCCGCCACTCCATTAGCAGTACTCAGCGCATATTTCAGAAAATAATCCTGATAGGTTCTTAATTCATGCGGATCCCATCCACCTGTAGGTTTGCCTGTTTTCACATCTCGACCCTCCAAGGTGTACCAAAAAACCTGCCCTAAGGCGGTCGCATCCGGCCCCAAAGAAGGAGAAACCCCTTCAGGAAGGGTATTTGGAGGTAAACTGTTTAGCTTTTCAAGCACCCGAGTTCTACTCCAATAGAATTCAATATTTTCTTCAAAAATCAGATAAATCGTTGAAAGTCCGAAGATAGAACTACTCCTCACGGTTCTCACTCCAGGAATACCCAAAAGCGCAGAAGTTAAAGGATAACTGATTTGGTCCTCGATATCTTGTGGAGATCGCCCTGGCCAAACGGTATAAACAATCTGTTGATTTTCACCTAAATCCGGTATTGCATCAACGGCCACGGGGTCGGATGGCAAAATACCGAAATCTGAATCGAAGGGGGCGGTCACCAAACCCCATATTATTATAAGCATCAGAAGAAGAATCGTAACCAATCGATTCTCCAAAAAAAAGTGTATTATTTTTTGTAACATAAATCCGTATGTTTTGAATTAAAACAAATTATTTCAGTCAAAAACGACTAAAAAACGGATTTCAAATAAGGTAAACCTGATAAATAGAATGGAAATCAGTTCGCTCAAATAGAGGCGGGGCTTCCTTTATAGAAAAATTATTCGTCAGCAGCTCTACACTCCATTTTCCCTCGAGCCAAACTGGTATATCAGTTAAAACAGAAACAAAAGAAGGATCAACTGAGAAGTTGAAAAATTGAAAATAAGCCTGCTCAGAAAAGGTCAAAAAAGTGGTTTCAGAATGACAGCAACTCATAGGAGCATCGTCATCACAACATGGTTTTTCTGTAGCCGTCAGCGAGATATTTGACAATATTTCCCCACAAAAATGTTCCGTTATTCCCGCTCCTAAGGAGAAGAATAGAACATAACTTGCGAAAAATATGGTTGCTGTTTTTCTCAATTTCACAATCACTTACTGATTTAACGAGTAAATATACAAAAAATGTTTTAAAAATTAAACTTCATTCTGCTTTGCATTGTTTATGTTATGCAACTAAATTTGAGCACCACAAATCAATCAAAAAAAAATGGGTTGGGTTAAAAATACATTCACAAGCTCGATAGGAAAAAAGTTAATCATGTCATTGACTGGAATTTTCCTGATACTATTTTTGGTAGAACACCTGATAGGTAATTTATTACTTCTTAAAAGTGATGGAGGAGCTGCTTTCAATGAATTCGCGCATTTCATGAAGCACAATCCTTTAATCATGGTAGGAGAAGTCGTGTTATTTTTAGGTTTTATCTTCCATATTATAGATGGCATCATGTTGGTTCGCTCCAATAATAATGCACGACCGGTAAAATATGCCGTTCAAAACAAATCAAAAGTCACCAGTTGGACCTCCAAATTAATGGGGCCATTCGGTATCATTCTTTTGATCTTTTTAATTATTCACCTGTATGATTTCTTCCGATACAAGTATTTCGCACCAGTAGCTAATATGGAAGGCACGGATATCTCGGATTTAGCACAGTTGGTTTACATCAAGTTTACCGACCCCTTGTATGTGGCTTTTTATGTCATTTCGATGCTAGTTGTAGGGTTTCATATACACCACGGATTCCAGAGTGCATTTCAAACATTAGGTTTGAACCACAAAAAATACACTCCATTTATTAAGGCCCTTGGGTTTTGTTTTTCCGTTGTAATTACAGTAGGAATGTCCCTAATTCCATTGATTATTTACTATAAACACATTACTCTACATTAATCATAAAGCACAAAAGGTATGAGTACAGTATTAAATTCAAAAGTACCAGCAGGCCCATTGGCCGACAAATGGTCTAAACATAAATTTGATCTTAAGGTTGTCAACCCTTCCAACAAAAGAAAATATGATATAATTGTAGTAGGAACCGGTTTGGCCGGCGCATCTGCTGCCGCTTCTTTTGGTGAATTGGGTTATAATGTAAAGGCATTTTGTTTTCAAGATAGTCCACGACGCGCACACAGTATCGCCGCACAAGGAGGTATAAATGCAGCGAAAAATTATCAAAATGACGGAGACAGTATCTTCCGTTTGTTTTATGATACCGTAAAAGGTGGTGATTATCGATCAAGAGAAGCTAACGTATATCGCTTGGCTCAGGTAAGTGTTGATATTATTGACCAATGCGTAGCTCAAGGAGTACCTTTCGCTCGTGATTACGGTGGATTATTAGCTAACCGTTCTTTTGGTGGAGCGCAAGTATCCAGGACTTTCTATGCGAGAGGCCAAACTGGACAACAACTATTACTAGGTGCATACAGCGCTATTTCACGGCAAATCGCGAATGGTAAAGTTAAAATGTACAACCGATCCGAAATGTTGGATGTGGTACTTGTAGATGGTAAGGCAAGAGGTATTATCACCCGAAATTTAATTACTGGGGAAATTGAATCGCATAGTGCTCATGCAGTCGTTTTAGCTACAGGTGGTTATGGCAACGTATTCTTCCTATCAACCAATGCAATGGGCTCGAACGTTACTGCAGCATGGAGAGCTCATAAAAAAGGTGCGTTTTTCGCTAACCCTTGTTTTACTCAAATACACCCAACTTGTATTCCGGTTTCCGGCGACCATCAATCTAAATTAACATTGATGTCTGAATCGTTGAGAAATGACGGTAGGGTTTGGGTTCCTAAAAAGGGAATAAAAGGATTAACAGCTAAAGATTCTGTTAAAATAGCGGAAGCAGACAGGGATTATTATTTGGAAAGAAGATATCCTTCTTTTGGTAACTTAGTACCTCGTGACGTTGCTTCAAGAAATGCTAAAAATGTATGCGATGAAGGTCGTGGAGTTGGTGCTACTGGATTAGCGGTATTCCTCGATTTCGCTGATGCAATAAAACGCGATGGTAGAGATACAATCGAAGCAAAATACGGCAATTTGTTTGATATGTATCAGCAAATTACTGGTGATAATCCGTACGAAATGCCAATGATGATTTACCCAGCTGTTCACTATACAATGGGTGGATTATGGGTAGACTATAATTTAATGACCACCGTACCTGGGCTATATGCAACTGGGGAATGTAACTTCAGTGATCACGGCGCAAACCGCTTAGGAGCATCGGCTCTTATGCAGGGATTGGCTGATGGCTACTTTGTAATTCCATATACAATTGGTGATTACCTAGCAACTTTAGGTCATGAAAAAGTAGAAACCACTCACGAAGCTTTTGTACAGGCAGAAAAAGAGGTTCGCGATCGAATAAACACCCTCATGAACATTAATGGGGAGAAAACAGTCGATGACTTCCACAAAGAGTTAGGAAAAATCATGTGGGAATATTGTGGTATGTCCCGATCCGAAGAAGGCCTTAAAAAGGCGAAAGGGATGGTTCAGGAGCTAAAAACTGAATTCTGGAAAAACGTAAAAGTGGTAGGTGGAACTGATGAACTTAATATGTCACTTGAAAAAGCAAACCGCGTGGCAGATTTCTTGGAATTAGGTGAGCTAATGATCGATGACGCTATGGTAAGAGCAGAATCATGTGGTGGCCACTTCCGTGAAGAATCCCAAACACCTGAGGGAGAAGCATTGAGAATCGACGATAAATTCTCATTTGTTTCTGCATGGGAATTTGCGGGTGATAATTCGCCTGAAAATCTTCACAAGGAAGACCTTGTTTTTGAAAATGTTAAATTGACGCAACGCAGCTATAAATAATCTAAAGATCGGTAATTATGAATCTAACACTTAAGATCTGGAGACAAAAAAATGCCCAAGATAAGGGCAAAATGGAATCTTTCAATGTTTCTGACGTTTCACCTGATATGTCCTTTCTTGAAATGCTGGACGTATTAAACGAACAACTAACCAGAAAAGGAATAGATCCTATCCACTTTGATCACGATTGTCGTGAAGGTATCTGCGGTATGTGCAGTATGGTAATTAACGGGCGCCCTCATGGACCTAAAGACTTAATCACTACTTGTCAATTGCACATGCGATCATTTAAGGAGGGGGATGTGATATCCATCGAGCCTTGGAGAGCGGGGGCATTCCCTGTTATTAAAGACTTGGTAGTGGATCGTACCTCATTCGATCGCATTATTCAGGCAGGTGGATATGTTAATGTAAACACCGGTGGTATTCCCGACGCAAATGCGATACCAATTGCTAAAAAAATCGCGGATGAAGCGATGGATGCTGCAGCGTGTATTGGTTGCGGTGCATGTGTTGCTGCTTGTAAAAATGCCTCTGCCATGTTGTTCGTGAGTGCGAAAGTATCCCAATTGGCTTTATTGCCTCAAGGTCAAGTGGAACGCCAAACAAGAGTTGAAAAAATGGTCGCCCAAATGGATAAAGAAGGTTTCGGTGCTTGTACCAATACTGGTGCGTGCGAAGCAGAATGTCCGAAGGGTATTAGCCTGACAAATATCGCTCGACTAAACCGAGAATTCTTTAGCGCCAAGCTTACTTCTGATAATATTTAATCAAAACTAACTTTTTAGTTTGACATTGAGTTTGAAAGTACTATCTTTCAAACTTGATGTCATTATCAAGCCAGTAAATCGACTTAAATATAAGTGGATTTAAAACCTATTTTCATGATTAAATTTTTACACTCGAAAAGGACCATACTATTGTCTGGTAGTATCGGTATTGTGTATCTTTGGTTTGGTGGCTTAAAGTTTTTCTCTGGCCTCAGCCCTGCTGAACAATTAGCCACTGATACCATTTCAGAATTAACCTTCGGCTTAATCAATCACCAAATCTCCCTAATTTTACTTGCTATTTGGGAAACAGCTGTAGGTATTTTATTCCTCATCAATTATAGGAAAAAATGGTTATTCTCCCTGACCCTAATTCATATGGTGTGTACTTTCACTCCATTCTTATTTTTCCCAGGTCAATCAATAACCTATGCCCCGCTCGGGTTATCGCTAATTGGCCAATATATTATTAAAAATCTGGTAATTATCAGCGCGCTTATTTCATTGTATCCGGTGGATGAGCCACAAGCTGCCCTATAATTTCAACCAATCGATTTTTTTTCAATCTTCTGTTGATTTTAATAGAAATTAATTATTTTTGATAGTATCATGCATACCGAATTGATTCATGTATTCTCTCCAGCTCAACTGGAAAAGGTTGCCAATATCCTAAAGGCAATAGCACACCCGTTAAGGCTTTCCATCGTTGAATTGTTAATTGAACAGGAGGAATTATCTGTAAATGATCTTTGCAAAAATCTTGAAAGTGAACAATCTTTGACTAGCCATCACCTAAAATCAATGAAAGATTCAGGCGTGCTGAAATCAGAGAGAAAAGGTCAAAATATTTATTACTCATTGAAATTAAACAATATCCAAAAGATTATTGATTGTATGCATGAGTGCGATTTATCCGACATTTAACCCCTATTTATACTGATTCTAAATTTATCTCAACAGATGGATTTATGAAGATTTGTTCATATTTTTAATAGGACTAACCTGAAACCTATAATTATATGAAATACGGATTTGTTATAGATAATCGTAAATGCATTGGTTGTCATGCTTGCACGGTGGCGTGTAAATCTGAACATGATGTGCCAATTGGGGTAAATCGAACGTGGGTAAAGCAGACAGAGAAGGGAACATTCCCTGATACTCGCCGCGTTTTTTCTGTTACCCGATGTAATCACTGCACCGATGCTCCTTGTGTTGAAATTTGCCCCACACAAGCACTGTTCATTCGTGAAGATGGCATCGTCGACTTTAATAACGATCGATGCATAGGTTGCAAATCATGCATGCAAGCTTGTCCATATGATTCATTATATATTGATCCCGAAACAAAAACCGCAGCGAAATGTAATTATTGCGCCCATCGTATTGATGTTGGACTTGAGCCTGCTTGTGTGATCATCTGTCCGGAAGAAGCCATCATCTCAGGCGATATGGACGATCCTCATTCTAAGATATCACAGCTCATCGCTCTTCAGCAAGTAAAGGTAAGAAAACCCGAAAAGTCTACGAAGCCGAATCTTTTCTATATAGATGGTGACGAAGCGTCGTTAAACCCGTCAGTTACTGATCGATCTGACCAATATATATGGAGTAGTCAATCAGGTGGAGTGGGACATTACGCTCGATATGCTCAAGACGCGACCAAGGGTAAAAGCTATGAGAAAATGATCGAGCAACTAGGTGGCAGTAACGACCAAGTAAACATGAAACCCATTGAAGCGGTTTTAGGCAACACAAAAACTAGAAGAGTGTACGACACCCCAGATAAAGGAATTTTATGGGGATGGGAAGTCACCGCTTATGTATTTACTAAAGCAATGGCAGCCGGCCTATTTATCCTTATGATGTTGCTCACTTGGTTTGGTGAAAATATTAGCACTAATATCAAATTAGGAGCTGGTATAGGGTCTCTCGTTTTCTTAGCGGCCACCGGTATATTGTTGGTGATGGACCTAGATCAGCCTAAACGATTTTTATACGTTTTACTTCGCCCTCATTGGTCTTCTTGGTTAGTAAAAGGTGGTTATTTCATTACCATTTTTGGCGGACTAGCAACTCTTTGGTTAGCTGCTACTTTCTTTGAATGGAATACTGTTGAATCTATCACTTCAATCCCTACTGTCATCATGGCAATTGGAGTAGCCGTTTATACAGCATTCTTATTTGCACAAGCAAGAGGAAGAGATTTTTGGCAAAGCCCAATTCTTCCTATACACATGGTTTTACACAGTTTAGTTATTGGAGCCGGTGGATGGATGTTAATTCAGTATTTCACTAATACTTCTTCAGCATTAACTGAAACTATCATGTTAATCTCATTATCAGTCAATTTACTGACATTAATGATTGAGTTAAATACACCACATCCGACCGAAGACAGTAGAAGAGTAGCGCATATGATTCTGAAAGGGAGATACGCATCATCTTTCTGGCTATTAGTAGTGTTTGTTGGAATTGCTCTACCAGCCTTGTTGATATCATATAACGCCTCGCCTCTTTTTAATGTGGCGGGTGCTGTCTTAGCGATGGTTGGCGTGTATGTTAACAATAAAATTTGGGTTGAAGCTCCTCAACGTATTCCTCTTACTTAAGAAATTACCATCATGGCACATAATCATAAACCGACATTAATTGAAAAAATTGCAGAAAAGGTAGGGATTATTCCCAACCTGCATCCTTCTGACGAACCTCAGGATATGCGACATGCAGAGCTCTCAAAATTTCCCCCACCTGAAAAATGGGATGATTGGACGGAGTACGAAGCAAAAGGCTGGTCGAAGAAGGTAAAAAAGAACTATCAAATTATTCCTACGACTTGTTTTAACTGCGAAAGCGCTTGTGGTTTACTCGCGTATATCGACAAGGACAATGGAAATATCAGGAAATTTGAAGGAAACCCATATCACCCTGGAAGTAGAGGTCGAAACTGCGCCAAGGGCCCTGCTACCATTAATCAAATAAAAGATCCCGATCGTATCCTTTATCCAATGAAACGAAAAGGCGCTCGTGGTGATGGCGAATGGGAGCGAGTAAGCTGGGATGAAGCACTGGACGATATAGCGGCGAGAATCCGCAAAGCGCTTCAGGAAAAAAGACATAATGAAATTGCTTATCACGTAGGTCGTCCCGGTCATGAGGGCTATATGGACCGAATTTTAAAAGCTTGGGGGGTAGACGGGCATAATAGTCATACCAATGTGTGTTCATCTGGCGCACGTTTTGGTTATAATTTATGGCACGGATACGACAGGCCCTCCCCTGATCACGCCAAAGCAAAGTTTATCCTATTGATTAGCGCTCACTTAGAATCAGGACATTATTTTAATCCTCACGCTCAACGTATTATTGAGGGGATGATGGCGGGAGCACAATTAGCCGTAATGGATCCTCGCTTATCGAATACGGCAAGCATGGCCCATCATTGGATGCCGTCTTATCCCGGAACCGAAGCCGCTATTTTATTGGCGATGGCCGTAATCTTGCTGAAAGAAAATCTGTATAATCGAGAATATGTTGAAAATTGGGTGAATTGGGAAGAATATCTAGAAAAAGCACACCCAGGAACTCCTATTGAATTCGAGCAATTTATAGCAAAATTATTGGAAGAATATGCTGAATATACTCCTGAGTTTGCTGCAAAAGAAAGCGGTGTTAAAGCCGAAATGATTGTTGAAGTAGCGCACCAGATAGGTAAAGCAGGTAGCCGATTCGCCACCCATAACTGGCGAAGTGCTGGATCAGGAAATCTCGGCGGATGGGCAGTTGCTCGTTGCTTGCATTTCTTGAATGTACTAACAGGTAGTGTAGGAACAGAAGGTGGTACATCACCTAATGCATGGAATAAATTCAAACCAACGTTCTTTGACAATCCTCCAGCACAAAAATTCTGGAACGAACTTCATTTTCCTAATGAATACCCATTAGCTTTCTTCGAAATGAGTATGTTATTACCACATTTCCTTAAAGAAGGCCGTGGTAAATTAGACACCTATTTCACACGGGTGTTTAACCCAGTATGGACCTATCCTGATGGATTCACCTGGATTGAAGCATTGGCAGATCCAGAAAAAGTAGGAATGCACATTGCGCTTACTCCAACGTGGAATGAAACGGCTTACTATGCAGACTACGTGCTACCTATGGGGCATTCTGCGGAACGGCACGACATCAACAGTTATGAAACGCATGGAGGTGTATGGGTCGCTTTCCGTCAACCGGTACTCAGGGAAGCTGCGCGAAAAGCTGGGAAAGAGTTTCAGTTTACCTATGAAGTGAATCCTGGTGAAGTTTGGGAAGAAGATGAATTCTGGATTGAACTGAGTTGGAGAATTGACCCTGATGGAAGTTTAGGAATAAAAGAACATTTTATATCGCCATATCGTCCCGGTGAAAAAATCACTATCGACGAGTATTATCAATTTATATTTGAGCGTATCAAAGGTTTACCCGAAACTGCAGAGAAAGAAGGCTTGGATCCGTTAAATTACATGCGAAAATACGGAGCCTATGAAATCGAAAATGGCTCATACAACAAACACCTTCTTCCAATTGAAGATAAAGTACTTGCTGAAGCGCAAATTGACGAAAAGACAGGTGCCATATCAAAAGGCGGAAGTAACATTGGTCGTATGGTAGGAGGAAAACCGGTGGTTGGCTTTCCCACACCATCCCGAAAACAAGAATTTTATTCACAAACTATGATTGATTGGAAATGGCCGGAATACGCCATACCAAAATACATTAAAAGCCATGTTCACGAAGACAATATGGATCGTGATAAAGGGGATTTTCCTCTCGTACCTACCTTCCGATTACCTGTATTGATACACTCAAGATCAGGTAATGCCAAATGGCTAACGGAAATCGCGAATAGAAATCCGATGTGGATGCATGTAAGCGATGGCGTGCGGATGGGTTTCAAAAATGGTGACTTAATAAGGGTAAATACAGAAATCGGATACTTTATTGATAAAGTATGGTTAACAGAAAGTATGAAACCTGGGGTAGTCGCTTGTTCTCACCACATTGGAAGGTGGAGAAGACCACAAGATGCCGAAGGAAACCGATGGGCCGTAAACACTGTTTCTATGGAAAAAGAAGGTGCTCAATGGAAAATGAAGGTTATTGATGGAATTAA
>JAHEMU010000002.1:0-7183 GCA_024643485.1 Cytophagales bacterium | reverse complement strand
GTTCGAAAGTTCAGATAACGACTCGAAACGTATTTTCTGGAGTGATGGTGGAGTACATCAAAACATTACCCATGCAGTTCATCCCGACCCTATCAGTGGAATGCATTGTTGGCACCAAAAAGTGAGAATTGAAAAGGCACTGCCTACTGATAAATATGGTGACGTAATGGTGGATACTGATCGATCGCACGAAGTGTATAAAGAATGGTTGAAAATGACACGACCTGCACCCGGACCTGGTGGATTAAGAAGACCACTATGGTTTGCTAGGGCGCTAAGGCCAGCAGATGAAACTTTTTATATAAAGTAGTATCTTTGAAACGTGAGCAAATTTTCAGTCAAAAATTATATACCATTTCTTCAATGGAGAAATGAAATTAATAAGAGTAGCTTAAAAGCTGATTTGTTAGCCGGGCTCACCGGCTCAATCATCGTATTACCTCAGGGTGTAGCCTTTGCAATGATTGCGGGGCTACCTCCTGTTTATGGTTTATACACAGCTATTGTTTTGCCTATAATCGCCGCACTTTTCGGGAGTTCCAAACATTTGGTATCCGGACCAACAACCGCTATTTCACTTATTGTTTTCGCTTCAATAAGCGAGTACGCTACCCCTGGTAGTAATGAATACATCCAATTGGCCATCTTACTTACATTTTTAAGCGGCGCAATTCAATTGGTTATGGGTGTGGTTCAGTTGGGCACTTTGGTAAATTTTGTTTCGCATACCGTCATTCATGGGTTTACCGCTGGTGCTGCTCTTTTGATTATTTTTAATCAGCTTCCTAATATGTTTGGATTGCCTAAAAACAATTCATCCAATTTAACTGAAAATCTAATCCATTTTGTCGAACATTTGCCAAATACCAATACGGCTTCGCTCACCATTGCGCTTACTACTTTAGTTGTTGCGTGGGGTATTAGAAAAATTAAGAAAGGCCTTCCTAACATGCTTATTGCCATGCTTATTGGTAGTATTATGGCATTTTTCTTTACAAAATATGGATATTCGGTCAAGTTGGTAGGAGAATTACCCTCACATCTCCCTCCATTTTCAGCCATTCATTTTGATTATGCTCTTGTACGAAGGCTCCTACCAGATGCTTTTGCTGTGGCTTTATTGGGACTAATTTCTACCGTTGCCATCGCCCGTTCCATTGGTGCAAAATCAGGACAACTAATTGACCCGAACCAAGAATTCATCGGTCAGGGGCTTGCGAATCTTACTGGTTCTTTTTTCTCTAGCTATGCCGGCTCAGGCTCCTTTACAAGATCCGGTGTTAATTATGAATCAGGAGCAAAAACGCAACTTTCATCCGTGTTTTCGTCTTTATTTTTAGTCATTATTCTCCTTTTTATAGGTCCATTAGCCGCATACTTACCCATTTCATCTATGGGTGGGATTATTTTACTTATAGGATTCAACTTAATCGATATGCGAAGTGTCAAATTGATTATGAAATCCTCCAAAAGGGAAATGACTGTTTTAGTCATCACATTTCTCTCTACGTTATTATTAGACTTAGAATATGCTATTTTATTGGGAGTCATGTTCTCTTTAATATTTTACCTTCAACGAACTTCAAGACCTCGAATTATAAGTTTAATACCCGATCCAGTAGACACCAAACGCAAGTTTTTAAATGCTCGGAAATATAGAATCGACCAATGTCCACAATTTAAGATTGTTCGAATTGAAGGTAGTCTGTTCTTTGGTGCGGTTGATCACGCGGAACGCATGCTCGCTAATTATCGTGTAGGTAAAGAGACCCACCTATTAATTGTTGGAAATGGAATTAATCTCATCGATACATCAGGTGCTGAAATGCTTGTTCGAGTGGCGGAGGATTGGCGCAAAAAGGGCGGACAGATGTACATTAGTGGATTAAAAAAGCGAGCTAGGGAAAGCCTTTACAGAGGGGAATTTAAGAAAATTATTGGCAAGGATTCCTTTTTTGATAACAAAGAACATGCGGTAGCGGAAATCTACACTCAGCTTAATAAGGACATCTGCAAAAACTGTTCAATAAAGGCTTTTTTAGAATGTAAAACTCAAGAAATTGAAAATCAAATTGCCTGAGGAATTTAGTTGAAATAACCATTGTTATAAAAGTAGTCGGATTTTACCTTATTTTTTTTCAAATTAATGCAGAAAATAGGACTGGTTTTTGATAATAATCTGAGTTGTAGTCCGAAATTTTAATTTTGATTGTTTTCATGAAACTGTTTTTTAATCTTCTGTTTTTATTTACAACTCTTCCCATTTTCTGTCAGAATACAGAGATTTGGGGGAAGATTTATGATAGTGAAAATAAAGAAGGCATACCCTTTCCTCTAATCACAGACATAAAGGGAGAATATCTCGGGGTGGGCAATAAAGATGGAGAATACACACTCGTTGTAAACAAAACGCCCCAAACTATTATTTTTTCTTGTACGGGTTATGAAGCAGTAAAAGTTCAAGTAAATAAGGATCTTCAGCTTCCAAAAAACATCTATTTACGCCCAAATATTCAATACCTTTCAGAAGTGATTATTCACCCTTCCAAATTATTGAGTGAACAACTCGGAACATTAGAAGTCCCGATCGGCACACCTACATTAAGTTTTGGTCAATGGGATTATACTGCATTCTCAAATAAATATAAATTGGAAAACCAACCTTCGAAAATTGAGTCAGCCAGCGTGTTTATTGGTAGAAATACCGTAGGAAATTTTACTTTACGATGTAGAATAACCGAGGTGAAAAACGGAAGACCAGGGAATGACCTTCTTCAACAAAACGTAATTGTCAATAGTGAAATTGAAGTGGGATGGGTGAAATTTGATTTGTCTCCTTATAATTTATGGATTGACGACAAATCTATATTTCTGATCATAGAGGTGTTACAAGACTTCGAGATTTCAGAACATACCATTATTACACACAAACCAAATACCCCTGGCTTTACCTATTTATCAGGAAAAGGAAATTCTTTAATCTCCACCTCCCCAAATAACTGGATGAAAAACCCTAAATTTATCTCAACCAATCTTAAGATTTCCTACGCTAACAACTAATTCATGAAAAAACTGCTACTTTATTTATCGTTAATTGTGTTCATTAGCTCGTGTAAAAAAGAACCATTCCATGTACTCGTATTTTCAAAAACCAATGGTTTTCGTCATGATAGTATTGAAACTGGAGCTAAAACAATTGATAGCTTAGGGGTTCATCACGGGTGGTTCACGACTCATACTGAAGACAGCAATATCTTTACAGAAAATAAGCTCAAAAATTTCCAGGTGATCCTTTTTCTAAATACGACTCTAGACGTATTAAATCTCTCCCAACAAGCAGAATTGGAGCGTTTTATACAAGCTGGAGGTGGTTTTGTGGGAATTCACTCTGCCACTGATACAGAATATGATTGGGAATGGTACAACCATTTGGTTGGCGCTCAATTTGAAAGCCATCCCGAACAACAAGAAGCGACTTTAAATAAAACTTCAAATCACCATAATTCGACTGACCATTTTCCAGATCAATGGACATTTAAAGATGAATGGTATAATCTAAAAAATATCGATTCAACCATAATTCCATTAGTAACAATCGATGAATCAAGTTATTCAGGAGGCACAAATGGGGAAAATCATCTCATTTCATGGTATCACGAATACGACGGTGGGCGGTCTTTTTATACTTCACTAGGCCATCGAATTGAAACTTGGTCGGACCAAAATTTCCTACAACACATCATTTCAGGTATTGAATACGCAAAAGGATATGCAGCAATAGATTATAGCAAATCTACCACCACTTCTATACCAGAACCCAATAGGTTTCACCGAACCGTTCTAGCACAGAATTTAGATGAACCTATGGAGCTGGTAGCTTTAAATGAAGAAGAAATCCTCTTTATCGAAAGGAAAGGAGACATTAAATTATACAATCTTAAAAGAAATGATCTTAAAACTGTTCACCATTTAGACGTATATCATGGCGACGAAGAAGGGTTAATTGGAATTGAAAAGGACCCAAATTACATAAACAATCACTTTATATATTTATTTTATTCAGTTCCCGGAAAACGTGCGGTCCAGCATGTATCACGATTTATTTTCGAAAATGAAAAATTGAATGCCGACTCGGAAATTGTTATTCTTGAAGTGGAAGGCCAACGTGAAGAATGCTGTCATGTCGCCGGTTCTATTGAATTTGGCCCCGACGGATGTTTATACATCGCCACTGGAGACAACACGAATCCTTTTGAGTCAGATGGCTTCAACCCCATCGATGAACGACCAGGACGCTCACCATGGGATGCGCAGAAATCCTCAGCAAACACCAACGACTTGCGTGGTAAAATTCTAAGAATAAAAATTAACGAAGACGGGACCTATCAAATTCCTGAAGGCAATCTTTTCCCAGAAGGCACTGATAAAACACGCCCTGAAATATATATAATGGGTCTTCGAAATCCGTTTAGAATTAGCTTAGACACGAAAACAGGATGGCTGTATTGGGGAGATGTGGGACCCGATGCGGGAAAAAATGGAGAAATGAGAGGGCCAAAAGGGTTCGATGAGCTCAATCAGGCTAAGGAAGCAGGGTTTTATGGTTGGCCGTATACACGAGGAGCGAACATTCCTTACAGAGATTATAATTTTGCCACGAAGGAATCCGGAGATTATTTTGACCCTAATCATATCATCAATAACTCCCCTAACAATACAGGGCTTCAGGAATTACCACCTATAAAGAAATCATTGATATATTACTCTTATGATTCTTCTGAATTATTCCCTTGGGTAAAAATAGGTGGTAAAAATCCTATGGCCGGGCCAATTTTTCATGCCTCTAATTTCAAAGAAGGAACCAATACCTTTCCTGATTACTTTGAAAATAAAATCTTTTTTTATGAATGGATTAGGGATTGGATATACGTGCTGACTTTGGATGAAAATGGTAATTTCATAAAAGAAGAACCATTTATGGATGATGAAAAATGGGATCACCCCATGGATATGACTTTCGGTGAAGATGGAAATTTATATGTGTTAGAATATGGTCAAAAATGGTTTTCTAAAAATCAGGATGCACGACTTAACAAAATAACCTTTGTAAGAGAGAATAGATCTCCGATTCCTAAGTTTACTACTTCAGCGACCAATGGAAAGGTTCCTTTAACTGTTAATCTTAATGGAATCTCTAGTTTTGATCCCGATGGAGATGAATTATCTTACTCTTGGAGTATAAAGGGTAAAGATTCTTTTAGCAATAAATCGTCTTCTTCTATCACTTTTGACGCTCCTGGGAATTATGTTATTGAATTAAAGGTTACGGATAAAAGTGGAAATTCGGCACAACAGCAGGCGCTTATTACGGTGGGGAATTCAGCACCTATTATTGAAGTGAGCTTTTCTAAAAACCTTAATCAATATACTTATGGTGAAGAAATCACTTATAAGGTAACCATTACAGATGAGGAAGATGGCAATAGCAACAGCACATCTTTACCAGGCAACTTATATATCAGTTTCAACTACCTACCCGAAGGTCAGGATTTAACCATTATTGGGCACCAAACGGCCCCCAGCCAACAAGGATTATCCTTAATAGAAGCGTCGGATTGCAAAGCTTGTCATGATCAAAAAACCAAAGTAAACGGACCTTCCTACATGGAAATCGCTGAAAAATACGGTGATAACGATTTACTTTATCTTACTGAAAAGGTAAAGAACGGCGGCTCAGGTGTATGGGGAACAACACCTATGGCAGCACATCCTCAACTTTCAGATGCCGATTTGAGAACAATAGTCAATTACATTTTGAGTTTAGATGAACCTATCGTTGAACAAGAAGGCCTACCACTTTCTGGGAAATTAACATTTAATAAACATCCTAAGACAGATACAGAAGGTAAATATATCTTTTCCGTAACGTACGAAGATAAAGGCAATCAAACGGCACCACCTATTTCAGCTCAAAAAAACATTACTTTTGAACAACAGAAGTAACTATTTTCAGCTTATTTGATTACTACGTAATCGACGGATTTAAGAACAACAAGTCCTTTTCCAATTTGCGGGAAAGGACTTGTTGTTTCCAGCTCCCTCCACTGATCTTGTAACTTTTCTGAATACTCTTCGGCCCATTCCGTACGCATAATTATAATGTCGGAAGGTGCGATAACATAAAATGGAAGATTTCTATCATTGAGAAACAAGATATTTTGATAGTTCCATTTAAAATAAAATGACTCTTTTGATACGTATACCCGCTCTATTGAATTGTTAAAAACTATCGATTTAGCACCTAAAATTCGGTCCATTTGAGTTCGTTGAAAAAAAGAGCCCCCAATAACATTCATCCGGTTTGAATCCATGGAACCCTCGATATGAAAATCATTGTATCTTCTATTTAAATAAAGCTTGGGTAAATTTGATTGGAAGTTCTCTCGTTCAATTAGAACCAACCAAAACAAAAGACATATTGTTGAAAAATACAACCAAAATCTTCGTCGCTGATTTATCAAACAATAAAAGCCAAAGATTAGTAAGTACATCATTGCCACCTCTAAAGTTGAAATTTGAATATTTCCAATTGCACTATGAGGCCAATTTGCTATTTGTTGAGTCAATTCATTGATGAAAAACATCGAAAAGGATAACATTTTCCCAAAAATGACTCCCAGCAGAGTTTCAAATAAAAGAATCGACACAAGACCTATTATCATAATTACGGGTGCTAGGGGCACCAAAAGCAAATTCGCAATCAAAAAATAAACTGAAAACTGGTGAAAATAGAAGAGAGTTAAAGGTAAGGTAACTATTTGAGCGGCGATACTTACCGCCATTAATGCCCATATCTTGTCGAGAATAAAATGAGCTGGTTGGTAGATCGATTGTATTTTTGGGACCAGAAATATCAATCCCAAAACTGCAACGTAGGACAATTGAAATCCCACTTGAAATAAGAACATCGGATTATATAGTAATTGAAAAACCGCACTTGAGAACACAATATTTACTGTAATCCCTTTCCTCCCAATCAAATTAGAAAATCCCAAAAATGAAAACATAAACAATGAGCGTAAAACAGATGGAGAAAACCCTACCACCCATCCGTACCACCAAATAAAAGACAACGCTAAAAGAGTTAATATGACAGGTTTTAAACGCTTTCCACATGGTATTA
>JAHEMU010000167.1 GCA_024643485.1 Cytophagales bacterium | reverse complement strand
GGTATAAAATATGTTTACCTTTAATTTTTCAACCACTTCCCAAAACCTCCCCATATCCGGATAACTAGGTATTCCCTCAAACATCACCGTAGTAGCACCTGCAGATAATGGTCCGTAAACGATATAACTATGACCAGTTATCCAGCCAATATCAGCGGTACACCAGTATATTTCCTTTTCTTGATAATTAAACGCTGTTTTAAAAGTGTAATTGGTATAAACCATATAGCCACCTGTAGTGTGAACCATTCCTTTTGGTTTACCCGTTGATCCTGAGGTATATAAGATAAACAAAGGGTCCTCAGCGTCCATTACCTCCGCCTCGCATTCAAAAGGCACAGTGAATTCCAAATCGTGCCACCAAAAATCGCGGCCTTCTTTCATCGTCACTTCATTTCCTACCCGTTTAAGCACAATAACCGTTTCAACACATTCGCATTTATCTACTCCTTCGTCAACAATTGACTTAAGGTCCATGGTTTTTGCCCCTCTGAAGGAGCCATCACTGGTCACTACGACTTTGCAATGTGAATCGTTGATTCGATCAGCTAGCGAGTTGCTAGAGAATCCTGCGAAAACAACTGAGTGCACGGCTCCAATTCGAGCACAAGCAAGTACTGTAACGGCAAGTTCAGGAACCATGGGCATGTACACACAAACACGATCTCCTTTTTGAACGCCTTTACTTTTCAAAACATTAGCGAAACTACAAACCCGCTGGTATAAATCTTTATAAGTTATCTTTTGAGTCGGCTCAGATGGGTCGTTAGGTTCCCAAATTATCGCTGTTTGATGAGCGCGCGTGGCTAAATGTCGGTCTAGACAGTTCTCCGTGATATTGAGTTTACCACCAGTGAACCATTTGACTTCTGGTTTATTGAAGTCCCATTCAAGTACGTTATCCCACTTTTTTCGCCATTGAAATTCTGAAGCAATTCCCGACCAAAACGCCTCCGGATTTTCAACACTTTCTTTATATGCTTCTAGATATTGATTAAAGTCGTTAATCGTATTCATGCAACCCTTTTTAATAATAACATCAAATTGAGCGAACAAATTACAGCCACTGTCAATTAATTCAAAAGGATATGCATTTTTATTTATATTCTTTTGAAGTTTATATTTACTTTATTTTGAATTAGCAGATCAATTAGAAAATGTGTTCCGAAGATGGGTTGATTTGGTGACTGATAAATCACTCAATCCCTCTAATTCCCTTACTTTTTAAATAAGCCCCAACTTTTATTTGACTATTCATTTTTATTCACTTACATTTACAGACCGACCGGTCGGTCTTAATTATGGAAGAGAGAGATACCAAACAGATGATACTGGAAAAATCCGCAGAATTGTTCAATATGAACGGTTATGATGGTTGTTCCCTTTCAGATATCATGAAAGCTACGGGTCTCCAAAAAGGGGGTATTTATAATTACTTCAAAAACAAGGAGGAAATCGCCATCCAAGCATTCGATTACAGCCTTCATTTAGTTATCCAACGCTTTAGGGTGAGATTGGATAAGGATACCTCCGCATGGGATAAACTTAACTCAGTCATAGAAACAATGAAGGAATTTTATATCCAACCTGTCATTGTAGGCGGGTGCCCAATATTCAATACGGTAATGGATAGTGCCAATACCTACCCGTCGCTATTGGACAAGGCTAAGGAGGGACTGGAAATGTTGATCCGATATGTGGAATTGAAAATACAACAGGGAATCAATTCCGGAGAATTTTATAAGGTAGAAAATACCTATTCGTTAGCATCTCATCTGGTGGTGACCATGGAAGGTGCTTTGGTTATGTCCCGCGTCTTTAAGAATCGAATTTATGTAGAGCAGGCAGGGGACACTCTGATCAGCTGGCTCGACGAAAAATTATTTCAAGCAAAATGAAAAACAAAAAGAAAGTGATTCTTCCATTGCCTTATCGAATCCTGCGATGGACGTTTCCGAAAATAGAAAAAATATCTCCTTGGTTAGCGAATAAATGGGCGCTGCGATTATTCTTTCACCCCATCCGTTATCCGTTTCCTGAACGGGAAAAGCCAATGCTCAATCAACTTAAGCAGGATACCATCATGCTAAATGGAAATAAGGTGGTGACCTATTCCTTAGGCGAGGGAATTCCGGTGTTATTGGTGCACGGTTGGTCTGGACGAGCTACCCAATTTTGGCGATTTATGGAAGAATTTACAAAAGCAGGGTTTAAAGTAGTTTCATTTGACGCCCCAGGGCACGGAAAATCTACAGGAAAAAGAACTTCCATCATGGAATACAGTGAAATCATTGAGCAATTGGTTAAAAAACATCAGATTAAAACAATTATTGGCCATTCTTTTGGAGGAGTTTCCGGCCTACTTGCTTCAATCAATGGAGCCACTCATACCCAATTAATGATGATCGGAAGCCCCTCTATCGAAAGTGATTTATTAGGTGAATTCCTAAATAAAATTAATGGTAAAAAGCAATCGCTTCAAGCCATTCACAACCATGTAAAAACGTTAACGGGCAAGCCATTTGAAGCTTTTATGTCTTCCTCGTTAATCACCCAAGTAAAAAACCTAAAAATACTCGTTCTGCACGATGAGAATGATAAGGAGGTGGGATTAGCGCACGCCATCAATTTGAAAAAAATTCATCCCCAATTAAATCTTATTAGAACCAAAGGATATGGCCATAATAGGATATTGATTGCAGAAGAAGCGATACAACATGCCATGCAGTTTGCAAAGGAACCAACTGCTAAATTGGAACTTCAACAAGCCTAATCCTCCGTTTATGTAATTAAACATAGTAGAAACTAGTTTGTTTATTTAATTTTAGGTTGGAAATTAAAGGTTATGGGTGAAATAATTAGAACTTCGGAAATTGCGAAAAGATATGTAATGGGTAATCAGGTGGTGGATGCACTAAAAACCATCTCCATTACGATAAACAGAGGGGAATACGTGGCTTTCATGGGTCCTTCTGGATCAGGAAAGTCTACTTTAATGAACATCATTGGATGTTTAGATACTCCTTCTGCGGGTAGATATGTATTGAATAATAAGGATGTTTCTGATATGACTGAAAATGAATTAGCAGAAATTAGAAATAAGGAAATTGGTTTCGTTTTCCAAACTTTCAACTTACTTCCTCGTGCATCATCTCTTGAAAACGTAGCTTTGCCATTGATATATGCAGGTTATAACAAGGCGGATCGTCAGGAAAAAGCCATGATGGCACTCGATTCTGTTGGTTTGGGAACGAGAGCGCATCACAAACCCAATGAATTAAGTGGTGGACAAAGACAAAGGGTGGCCATTGCAAGAGCTTTGGTGAACGACCCAAGTATTATCCTTGCCGATGAGCCTACTGGTAACCTAGATTCTAAAACGTCATACGATATCATGGACTTGTTCGCAAAGCTGCATCAAGCGGGAAACACCATCATCATGGTAACTCACGAAGATGATATCGCACATTATGCACATCGCATCATTCGATTGAGAGATGGAGTGGTTGAAACAGATGTGTTAAACGACAATATCACGGATCCTGCATTATTAGCAACAAGATAATTGTGAAAATATATACCAAAACAGGCGATCAAGGTACTACCGGACTTTATGGCGGAAAACGCGTTTCAAAGGCAGAATTGCAAATTGAAACCTATGGTACCGTGGATGAACTCAATTCCTGGTTGGGGTTGTTGGCCTCTTACGAGGTACTAAAAGAGGAAGTATCTTTTCTACATTCCCTTCAATCTGAATTATTTAATATTGGTTCTTATCTGGCTTCAAATCCTGATAAAAAACTTAAACTTCCAGACTTGAACGATGCGTTGATTACTCAAATGGAGAATAAAATGGACGAATTTCAGGATAAACTTCCCGAATTAACATTTTTTATTCTCCCTGGTGGGTCCCGCGAATCTTCCGAATGCCATGTTGCTAGAACAGTATGTCGTAGAGCAGAACGTCAGGTCGTGGCCCTTGGTGCACAAATGGAGGTGAATCCATTTATTGTTCAATTTCTTAATCGCCTATCTGATTTTCTTTTTGTGCTTTCGAGAAAAATAATCAATGATCAAGGCAAGGAAGAAATCGCATGGAAGCCCTCTAAGTAATCAGTTTTCATTTTGAATCGCTCAGTTATTCTAAAAAATCAAGGATCTTTGTAACCTACTACCTATTTTTAATGGGGTTTTAAGGAAATTGGATATATTTGTCATCCAATTTTGATTCGATTATATGATGCGTTTTATTCTATTGTTTTTTGTTTTTATTTCCGCGTTTAACATAAATGCCCAATTATTCACACCTATTAAAATAGATGAAGCTGTGGAAGGTAAGTACCCTCCATCAGAGCCTTCAATCGTAATTAGTAGAAAAAATCAATCAAATATCGTTGCCGCAGCTATCCTTGATAAGGTATATGTTTCCTTAGATAGTGGAAAAACCTGGGAGTTTAGAACAGTAGAGAGTTCCTATGGAGTTTTTGGAGACCCCATGTTAATTAGTGATAAAAAAGGTGATATTTATTTCTTCCACCTGTCAGACCCAGAAGGAGAGGAAAATGATAATGAAAATAAATTGGATAGAATGGTGGTCCAAAAGTCAAGTGATGGTGGTTTGTCATGGGATAACGGAAGTTACGTGGGGTTAAATCCGCCAACGGATCAGGACAAACAAACTCCTATATACAGCAAAAAAAATAATGAAATTTATTTATCCTGGACACAGTTCGACAAATACGGAAGTAAAAACCCGGAGGATGAAAGCAATATAATGTTCAGTTCCTCTTCAAATGGAGGTAAAAAATGGTCACAGCCTATAAAAATCAATAAACTTCCTGGCGATTGCCTCGATGGAGATGGTACTGCAATGGGCGGGTACCCTGCAATCAATAAGCTAGGTCACATTTTTGTGGTATATGCTTTAGATGAGAAAATCTACATGGACCGTTCGTTTGATAAAGGAAAAATGTGGTTGCGTAATGATTTAGAAATAGAAAAGCAGCCGGGTGGTTGGAATTTCGAAATCCCGGCATTGGGAAGAGCAAATGGCTTGCCTACTTTAAAAATTGATCAATCGAATAGTAGTCTTTCAGGAAGTATTTATTTATTGTGGTCTGACCAAAGTAACGGTGAAAATGATACAGATATCTTTTTGAAAAAGAGTACGCGTACCGGCGATATATGGTCATCTAAAATCCGTGTGAATCAGGATACCACACAAACCCATCAGTTTTTTCCTGCAATGACGGTGGATGAAGCGAATGGTATGTTGTATGTCGTTTATTACGATAGAAGAAACCATAATGATGAACAAACGGATGTTTATTTCGCGTATTCATTTGATGGAGGAAATAATTTTAAAGAATTAAAGCTTAATTCAACATCATTTAAGACGAAGGAAAATAAGTTTTTTGGCGATTATATTGCCATCGATGCATATAAAGGAGTAATAGCCCCAGTATGGACACAAATGGACGAATCGGGTAAAACTTCTATTTGGACTACCGTAATTTTAGCCAAGGACTTATTGACGAAGTAACAAAATAGAAGTTATTGCTGTTTATTACGTTGTGCTTACCAATAATAAGCCTTAAATTTGCAGTTTAATGAAGAAAATCATGATCGAAGAAAAGTTGAAATTTAAAGTAAAGGATATCAGCCTAGCTGATTGGGGTAGAAAAGAAATTCGTTTAGCTGAAGCAGAGATGCCTGGCTTAATGTCAATTCGCGAAGAGTACGCGGGTCAAAAACCTTTGAAAGGCGCTAAAATCGCAGGTTGCCTGCATATGACTATTCAAACGGCCGTACTTATTGAAACCTTAATTGATTTAGGTGCAGATGTTCAATGGTCTTCATGTAATATTTTTTCCACTCAAGACCACGCCGCGGCCGCAATCGCTGCTGCAGGTGTTCCAGTATATGCCTGGAAAGGTATGAATGAAAAAGAATTTGATTGGTGTATCGAGCAAACATTGGTGTTCCCTGATGGTCAGCCTTTAAATATGATTCTTGATGACGGTGGAGATTTAACCAATATGGTTTTTGATCGTTTCCCTGAATTCGTTTCAGGTATTAAAGGTCTTTCTGAAGAAACAACCACTGGAGTTCATCGTTTGATCGAAAGAGAAGAAAACGGAACCTTGGTTATGCCTGCAATCAATGTGAATGATTCAGTTACCAAATCTAAATTTGATAATAAATACGGTTGTAAAGAGTCG
>JAHEMU010000166.1 GCA_024643485.1 Cytophagales bacterium | reverse complement strand
TAGCACGTGGTGCTAAAATTTATGCTGAAGTACTTGGTGGAGGTATGTCTGCCGATGCTTACCATATAACAGCGCCACATCCAGAAGGACTTGGTGCACAGAATGTAATGATCAACGCCTTGAAATACAGCGGTGTTAAACCTGAGGAAGTGGACTATATTAACGTTCATGGAACTTCTACTCCTTTGGGCGATATCAGTGAAACTCAGGCCATTAAGAAAATATTTGGCGATCACGCCTATAAGTTGAATATTAGTTCAACTAAATCTATGACAGGGCATTTACTTGGGGCGGCCGGAGCAATTGAGGCTGTTGCTTGTATCAAAGCAATGCAACATCAAATGGTGCCTCCAACGATTAATCATTTTACCGATGATGAAAATATCGACCCTAAAATGAATTTCACTTTCCATAAACCGCAGGCTAGAAAAATCGATATCGCCTTATCCAATACCTTTGGATTTGGTGGACATAATACCTCCGTTTTGTTGAAAAGAATTTCTGATTAATACTCAATGGCAGGTGCCTGGAAGCAATTGTCTATGCTAAAAGTATCCTTTAATAAACGGGATCGAGAATTAAAACGAGCTTTTAAACTACTCACTGGAAGTGCTCCGTCAAATCTGAATTTATACAAACTCGCATTAACCCATTCTTCTTCTGCTGTTGAAGTTAAAGAAGACTTTAAGGGTTCAAACGAACGGTTGGAATATTTAGGTGACGCCATATTGAGCGCATGTATTGCCGATTTCCTATTTAAAAGATATCCTTTCAAGGATGAGGGTTTTCTAACCGAAATAAGAAGTAGGTTGGTAAGTCGTGAATCGCTTAATACCCTCGGACGCAAAATGGGGGTGATGCAATTAGTGGAGGTTCAAGGTGGATTGAATAATAAACAAATGTATTCCTCTATTTTTGGCAATACCCTTGAAGCCATTGTAGGTGCTATATATCTCGATAAGGGGTTCAAATTTACTTCCAAATTTATCGTTACGAAGCTGATTATTCCGAATTTTGATCTCGATGAAATAATTCAAAATTCAAATAATTATAAAAGTACTCTCATCGAATGGGGTCAAGCAAAAGGGATTAATGTTACCTTTGAAATTACCAATATCGAAAAGTTTAAAAGTCATAAAGAATTTACAGCCATGGCTTATTTAGATGGACAACCGCACAAAGAGGGCCATGGTCATAACAAGAAGAAAGCCGAACAAAATGCGGCCTTGAATACCTTGGAAGAAATGAAATTGATTTAATCTTATGCCCACCATTAGCCTAGGCGCCGCTTCCCTCAATTTAACTCCCCTCGATTGGGAAAATAACTCTCTTGCTATACAATTGGCTGTTGAAGAAGCTAAAAATCAACACATTCGAGTTCTTTGCCTCCCTGAATTAACCGTTTCTGGTTACGGTTGTCAAGATATGTTTTTTAGTCCGTGGGTAGCTGAAGTCGCACTCTCGAACATGCTTAAACTAATTCCTAAGTCTAAGGGAATCTATTTTACCATCGGTATTCCCATTTTTGTTGAAGGGAAACTATATAATGGAGTGGCATTTATTGGAGATGAACAGTTACATGGAATTGTATTAAAACAAAATCTACCAGACGATGGGATTTATTATGAACCTCGTTGGTTTACCCCCTGGCCTTCCGGAAAGGTAGTTCGAGTGAATGTTAATGGTGAAGAAATAGAAGTAGGTGATTTGATGTTTGAGGTGGATGGTGTGAAAATTGCCTTTGAAATATGTGAAGATGCATGGCGCCAACAACGACCCGCAATCAACCATTTCAAAAACAAAGTGCAAGTGATTTTAAACCCTTCTGCAAGTCATTTCGAATTCGGAAAAGTGATGGTGCGTGAGGCGTTGATGCGAAATAGCTCAGAGAAATTTAATTGTACTTATGTATATGCAAATCTTTTGGGTAATGAAGCTGGTCGATTGTTATACGAAGGAGACTTAATAATTGCCAATAGAGGGAAAATCATAAATAGAGGCAAATGGCTGAAACCTGGTCGTTTTCAACTGATACAAAGTGAGGTAGAAGTAGATCAACAACCTGAGAATTATATTGAAACACCTCTAATTGAGAAAAATCAGCAGTTCTATGAAGCCGCAACTTTAGGGTTATTCGATTATCTTCGGAAATCAAAATCTGCCTGCTTTATTGTCAGTTTGAGTGGGGGCGCAGACTCTTCCACTTGTGCCCTTTTGGTACACCTCATGATAAAAAGAATGACAGAAGAATTAGGAGAGGATTCTTTTTTGAAGATGATAGGAAGAGAAGAACTGAAGGAATTACCAGCTTCAGAATGGACTTCTAAAATATTATATTGTGTTTATCAGGCAACGGAAAATAGTTCAGAAACTACTTTTTCTGCAGCAAAAACGCTAGCAGAGGAACTTGGAGCCACTTTTTACCATTGGTCAATCGAAAGCGAATGGACGTCCGCAAGAAAAAAAGTGGAACAAGCCATTGGTAGAGAATTAACTTGGACACGCGACGACGTTTCGCTCCAAAATTTACAGGCCAGAATGCGTTCCCCGTTTGTATGGACGCTCGCCAATATTTTTAATGGACTACTTCTGACTACAAGTAATCGTTCGGAAGGTGATGTAGGTTATGCTACCATGGACGGCGATACGTCCGGTTCTCTAGCGCCTATTGCCGGTGTAGATAAAGTGTTTGTCAGAAGCTGGTTGGTGTGGGCTGAAAATTATTTTAACCTTAAATCACTGCACCTAGTAAATGTTCAAGCACCTACTGCTGAACTACGGCCGGCAGACCAACATCAAACAGATGAAGAGGATTTGATGCCATATCCTATATTATTAGCCATTGAAAGGGCCTTCTTGATTAATAAACTAGATGTTAATCAGATAAAAGAAAAAATTAAAATAGAATTTGAACTCTCTGAGGAAATAGGAGCGGCTTACATACATCGATTTTTTTCACTGTGGACTCGAAATCAGTGGAAGCGTGAACGAATTGCTCCATCTTTTCATTTTGATGATTTTAACATCGACCCCAAAACTTGGATGAGATTCCCGATTTTGAACGGGGGTTTGACCCAAATCAAGTGATAATTTATACTTTTAACGAAAATGAATCTCAAATTTGTTAGTGGGTATTACCTTTATCGTTAATTTTAGCAAATTTTTAAAATGATACAGCACATGAATTTTATAGTCTGGAATGCTAATCCTGAATTATTCAGCATGGGATTTCTTCAACTTAGATGGTACGGTTTGCTCTTTGCTTTCGGTTTTATTATAAGTCAGCAAATATTGTACTACATGCATAAAAAGGAGGGAAAACCTTTGCAAGACGTTGATACTCTTACCGTTTTTATGGTCATCGCAACAATCATTGGCGCGCGTTTAGGACACGTGCTATTTTATGAGCCGGAAAAATATTTAGCTAACCCTGTTGAAATCTTGATGATTAACAAGGGGGGGCTTGCTTCACATGGAGCGGCTGTAGGCATTTTAATTGCTATTTGGGTTTACAGCAGGTATTCGATCACTTTCAAGGGCATTAAAATGAAAGTGGAGAAGATCCGCAGAAAAAATCAAAGTTATATGCAAGTGCTCGACCGCTTAGTAGTACTAATTGCAATGACTGCCGTTTTAATCAGAATTGGAAATTTTGCTAACTCTGAAATTGAAGGAAAGCCAACGGGAACTCCAAATGGGGTGTTTTTTGCTAGAACTGTAACGGATAGATTAATAAGCCCACAAACACCAATAAAGCAAATTGAATATGCAAAGGTGGATAGCATCGTCCTTCAATCTGATATTCAACCCATTAAATTATTGGTGGAGTTTAAAAGAGGATACGAGGAAGGTCAAATAAGATATTATATCGAAAATACCCTAAGTTCAATTCTTTCGAGCGACAAATACATTGCGAAATATATCAGTCATAATGGCGATATGCCAATAAAATATAATGTTGTAGAGGACCAAGGTACATGGAATGCAATTATCGAAACAGGTGCTATCATCAGGTACCCAACTCAATTGGTTGAAGCAGCTGGCTATCTAGTCGTGTTTCTGATTTTGTTGTTTATTTGGTTTAAATACAAAGAAAAAACACCAGAAGGTAGATTATTTGGTCTATTCCTTATCTTGTTATTTGGCCTACGGTTCATTTTTGAATTTATTAAGGAAAATCAGGTCGACTTCGAAAGTACCCTACCTATCAATATGGGGCAAATTTTAAGTATACCATTAATCATCACCGGGATAATTATTGTCATCAGATCATATGGTTCTGCGGCAAAAATTAGCGATTAATCCCATCAAGTAATGGGAATATGAGGGGGTTTTTATTATTGGTCTGTATGTTTTATTCTGCGCTTGCTCTTCAGGCTCAGAAGGATACAGTCCATAGTGAAAACTCCTTTTTTTATATAAAAGAAATTAAGATCGAAGGAAATAAACGGACTAAACCAATTGTTATTCTTCGAGAACTGAATTTCAATGTTGGGGATTCTATCCCAATGGCTGATTGGGATAAATTATTAATTTTTAATCAGAATAATGTATTAAATACTTCGCTGTTTAATACAGTTGAAGTTAAAGCTGAGCAAGGGGTTGACCGTCAAATGGTGGTGACAATCGCAGTAAATGAGCGTTGGTATACCTTTCCAAACCCCGTTCTTGAATTGGTAGATCGTAATTTTAACGATTGGTGGCAGAATAATAATCACGATTTTAGTCGCGTAAATTATGGTATATACCTTCGACAAAACAATGTTCGAGGGTTGAATGAAACGCTGAGAATGAGGCTGCAAGCGGGCTATACGAAATCGTTTGGTGTGGGGTATTCCATCCCTCAATTGAGCAAATCACAGCGAAATGGGATAGTATTTGAAGTATCTTATTCGGAAAATAATAACATAGCTTATCAAACAGTAGAACACAAACGGTTTTTTGTCGATCGCGACTATCCTATTTATAGTAATTTTCACGCAGAAATGTCCTATGTACGCAGGAGGTCTTTAGACTTTTATCAGTATTTTGGTGCTTCTTGGGATAAGAACAAGGTAGATGAAGAGGTGATTTTATTAAATCCAAATTATTTTGAAAACGGGGCTTTAGACCAACAGTACCTCACATTTACTTACGGACTTCGATTTGATAAAAGGAATGTAGTTTATTATCCGCTTAAGGGCTGGCTGTTTGATTTTACTGCCCGGAAAATGGGTGCGCTTGGAGTTGACGATGTAAATGCCTTAGTTTTGTTTTCACGCTTTTCAAAATACGCGGATCTAGGTCGAAAATTCTATTTATCAAATCATTCTGCAGCGTATGGGAATTTTCATTCCACCTTGCCGTATAGCAATTATTCAGGGTTAGGTTATGGGGTTCATTATGTTAGAGGGTACGAATTATATTTGATTGAGGGCGATCAGTATTTTCTAAATAAAACAACCTTTAAAAAACAGATATTTTCTTCTGTTCGGAATTTTTCAAATGTTCCTTTAGATCAATTTAGACACTTTTCTATACAGGTCTACTTAAAAGCATTTTTCGACACCGGATATAGTAGGAATTTTCAAAATTATAGCCAAAACAGTATCTTAAGTAATCAATGGATTTACGGGGGGGGCTTGGGATTCGATTTTGTTACGACCTATGACATCGTAATGAGAACAGAATTTTCTGTAAATGCGCAAGGTGAAAGTGGCTTCTTCCTCCATTTCAAAAAGGAATTCTAAATTAAACGTTTATAAACATATAATATAAACAATAAAACATATAATTAAATTAATATTACAGCATGATAAAATGTGTTGTAATGGTCTTTTTCTTATATGTTGGGGTTTGTCATGGACAAATCTTAGATGAATATCAGGTAGTTGTTCTTTCAGATAAAGACCAATTGGATCTTTTATCTTCTGCAAATCCTGTTTCTTTTGAAACTACTCCAACTTCTTTTCTTCGGTTCAGTTTGAAAAATTATTTTTCGATTCCCTCCCTATCGGAAGTGGGATTGACAATGGGCCGTCGATTTGATCGTTTCAATGCAACCTTGAAAATGAGCCGATTCGGTCCGGATTTTTTACATACCAACGAATTTGGTTTGGGGCTTAGTAATAAGCGGGATCACACTTCACTGGGGATATCATTGAATTATCAGCAAATCAATAGTGACGATTACATCGGGAAATATTTGGCATTTGATATGGGGGGGATTACATCCATTGCGTCTAAATGGG
>JAHEMU010000165.1 GCA_024643485.1 Cytophagales bacterium | reverse complement strand
ATCGCAGGGTTATTTAAGAAGTTGGTACCTGTTGATTCCAACCAGATATATTCACCAGATTTAGATTTGTATTGATACTGAATGGTGATTTGTTCCGTAGGGTTTTCAGCCAATGTCGCGAACATCATTTCGAAATCAGCCACCATATCATCGTGGATATTATCAATGTCTGAATTACCAACCATTTCTTTTACACTATACCCTAATATATGTAATACAGATGGGCTGATATAACGGATGTTCATATCCTCTTCGTAAATAGTAATTACTTCTGAAGCGTTTTCCAAAAGCAATTGCATTCGTTTTTGAGATCTATTTACTTCCTCAATTTGTTCATTTAAAAGTCGGTTAGAATTTTCCAATTCCTCCTGAGTGGCCTGCATTTCTTCCGCATTTTGTTGCAAGGCTTCTTGTTTTTCCGAAAGCTCGGCACTCATTTTCTGGGATTCTTCTAACAGGTTAACGGTGCGTTGGTTGACCTTTATATTAAATACAGTTCTAGCTAAAATTACACTCATCTCTTGCACGAATTGCAAGCTTGCATGATCGAATTGCTTAAATCCTGCAAATTCTAATACTCCATATACTTTTTCCTCATTAATTAATGGAATGATTAGGATGCAGCTAGGTTTTTGCTCACCTAATAACCCCGAACTAATGCTCATGTAATCGTCCGGAACTTCGGTTCTTATCAAAGTGTTCTTTTCGGCTACCGCTTGTCCGATAAGTCCCTCGGCAAATTTGAAGCTATTTTTTAAATGTTTTTTTCGGTTGTAAGCGTAAGAAGATTTAAGTTCAACTTCTTTCTTTTCTTGCTGATCATCTATTGTGACATAAAAAGCACCTTGAACCGCATCTATGCGAGCAACCATATATTTGATTACATCGTCACCTAGGGTGTCTAAGTCGTTATGAATTCGGAGAATTGCCCCTAATTCGGCCAATCCAGTTACTACCCAATTTCGTTCTTTATCTTTTTTCTCTGTTTCAATTAAATTTTCTTTCATTGAAACTAGAGCCATTCCTAAGCTATCTTTATCGCTTTTAGGTTTGAAGTCTGCGTCAAATTCCCCTTCACCAATTTTCTGGGCAAATCGAGCAGTGCCTCGTAGCGTTTGTACAACATTATCGAGGGATTCAGCCATAAGCCCAATTTCATCATTGGTCTGTTTCTTGACCTTGGTGGGAAGAATACCTTGGCTGAGCAGCTCTAGCACCGACTTAATTTGATTTATCGGTCGCACCATGAATCTCGAGAACAATACGGAGAGAATTATTGCTAAAATAGTTATAATTATGCCTGCATTATAGTATTCTGAAATTAATGAATTCGTTTTTTCATCGATTTCGGACATGTCTATTTTGGCTACAAGTCCCCATTTTACATTCGGGATATATTTCCAAACAGCGAGGGTTCTCACATTCCTATAATCAGTGGAAATGGCTGATCCATTTTTTCCTAGTAGGGCTTCTTTTATTGGTTTTGCGTTGGCGGAACTATCAAAATCGATAGGAGTTGGTAAAAGAGTATCTCCGCGATAAGGAACAATAAACTGAATTTGATTTTTTATTTGTCGAGCGATTAGATTCTCCCCTGTTCTCCCCAAACCAGTAGTGTCTTGTGCTAAATTATAGAGGTATTTTACATCTAGTTCAAAAACTACAATTGAGCGATCACCACTGTTATGTATAATAGGTGTGCCCGCATAAAGAGAATGCTCAGCCTGTTGAATCATACTGAAGTATATCTCCTGTGAAGCCTCTGTAATGAAATCAGGGTCGAGAATTGAAAACTCCTTTAAGAAATTGGTTGAGGTAAGGATCTTTCCATCGACGTCTAATAATTGGATGGATTTAAAACCGTATTGGAATTGAAGCCTTTCAAAATATTCCAATGCTGCTTCTTCTTGCGCATGCTGCTCAGGAAATTCCCCCATTAACTCAAGCGAATCATCTTGTAGAAAGTGATGCGGATTATACTTACCTACGTCAGAAAGCTGCGTTAACTTCAGAGTATTGATAATATTGGCAAAGTAATTTTCAACGTTTGCCGCTCTACTTTCAGCAACCAGCGTGATATTTTCTTCGTAACGATCTTGAATAAACTTTCTGCTCAATGAGAACGAAAGATAACTCACAGTAGCCACAGTCAATACCACAATGATAATGACAAGGATAGTGATTTTAGTACTTATGCTGACCTTTTTAAACATATACCGGGTTTATTGGTCCTTATTTTTATTAACTTTTTTTTCATTTGTCGGAGCTTTCTTTTCGGACAAAAATTGGCCCCAACTTATTGTGATTTCCTCAATGTATTTTCGATTGGCTGAATCAAAAGGTTTGAATTTAGCAATTTCCATTACACCAACCACATTATTTTCATCAATAATAGGGAAAATTCCTATGAATGAAGGATCTGATTTCCCTAAACCAGAGGCAATGGTTAGATATCCTTCTTTAACATCCTCTATATATAGTGCTTTTTTCTCAGCGATCGCCTGACCAGTAAGACCATCTCCTGCCTCTACTGTTTGCTTTCGATCTTTTAAATCATACAAAGCAAAACCACCTGAAAGATTATATTGATTTTTATTTTCCAAATATAATAATCCTTGTACTGCTTCGGTAGCCTCACAAATAGCATTCATTAATTGTATGGAAGCGCCTTTTTTATCGCTACCAGTTAGAATTTTATCCAAGTTTAAATTAAATGTAGATGTTGAATTTTCTTGATCAGCGGCAGATTTTTGTTTGTCATCCGTTTTTTCAACATAAATTATTTGTGCAGAATCTAATCGATAAACGACCATTAGAGCTACCAACCCAGATCCTAGCGCTAAAACTACTAGAAGTATGAGTAAATTGAAGGTCCATTTAACATCTCCGTGATAGTCATTTATATTTAGAACGTTAAAATCATAGATCAACCGATCGGAAAAGGAAATGGCATAATATATGGTATACAGCATGATTGCGATATAAAATACGATCAATGCCACAATCATCGTATTCTTTTTGGACTTAAGTAGTTTTAACTTTTGCATACTTTATTTAATTCATTTAGGAAATCAATTATTTCCTGAATTTTCAATACGTGGTCTATATTCGTCATGCTAAGTGCTGCCTTAGGCATGGTATCAATCATGCATTCATCCGGATCTTGAACAATGGTCAATCCGCCTTTGTCAGCAATGCACTTCATTCCATAACCACCGTCTTTGTTTGCCCCACTAAGTAGTATTCCTACTAATTTGCTACGATAAGCAAAAGCAGTAGTACAAAGGGTGATATCAATGGCTGGTCTAGAATTATTCATCATTTCTTCAGTAGTAAGGCTAAAATATTTTCCTAATTCCACTGACATATGATAATTCGCAGGAGCCAAATATACAGTTCCTTTCCTAATATTTTCCTTATCGTACGGTTCAATCACCAATTTATTACTTTTTATGGATAAAGCCTCAACAAATCCATGTCTTACATGTTTTAATCGATGTAAACTTAAAATTATAGGCAAAGGAAATTCAGGATCGATGTTTTCAAGAATTTTTACAATTCCTTGAAAACTTCCTGCAGACCCTCCAATGACTACTGCTTGATAACTATTCGATAAATTGAATCGACCCATTTTCAGAATTTGATTTCTGTTAATCTCTTAATTTTCTATACACCTTTTCTTCATTACTCACAATGATAAACTTGCTCGCAATGTCACACCATATAAGAGATTCCTTAGAACCAATTGCTAAATATCCGTACTTAAATAAGCTCTCATGAAATTTTTTCAATACAGTATTTTGTAGTGACTGATTAAAATAAATCATCACGTTTCTGCATAGAATTAAATCGACTTTATTGAACAAATTACCGTTCACTAAATCGTGTTTTTTAAATTGAACATTCCTTATCAGAGATTTATCCATCACAGCTTTGCCGTTTTTTTCTGTGTAATAATCTTTAAGTGAAGTTTGGCCTTTAAATCGGATATAATTTTTTTCGTTGAGTTCCATGTTTTTCAAATGATACTCACCCGCTTGTGCTCTATTCAAAATTAATGGATCTATATCAGTTGCGAAGGAAGTTACCTTATCCAAAATCCCCATTTCGTGCAGTAAAATGGTCATAGAGTACACTTCTTCGCCTGAACTACAGCCCGCATGCCAGATCTTAAAGGTGTCGTGGTTCACTAATATTGAGGGGATAATCTCCTCTCTTAGGGTGTCCCAAAAGCTGGGGTCGCGAAACATTTCAGTAACATTCACGGTGATTTCGGTGAGAAATTCCTCCCCAAAAGCGGACTCATTTTCCAGTCTTGAAACTAATTTTTCAATGGAAATATTGTACAATTCAAGTATGCGTGAAATCCTTCTCTTAAAAGAAGACATGGCATAATTTGTGAAATCATAGTCGTGTTTTCTCTTAACAATTTCTGTAATCTTTTTTAGATCCGCTATTTCAATATCTCTGATCATGGCTTTTTAAATATGGCTGCCTTTTTAGTATCCTAAATATAGGAAGGTTATGTCGCGCCCACAGTACAATTCAATAATTTTTATTACATGGATTAGTATAAAGTATACCTTATAAGTTAAGATAAGAAAATTTTTCGAACCTTGTAACTTCTGATTTGCTCGAGATAATCCCTTATATTCACGTCAAATTTTACCTAAATGAAAAAAGTACTAATTATCGGCGCTGGAAGGTCAAGCTATAACTTGATTTCTTACTTAGTGGAAAATGCTTCTACTAATGACTGGCAAATTAAAATTGTCGATCAGGTATTCTCTGAAGATATTTCAAAATTTGGTGCGTCTGATAGGGTCGTGCTGGAGAATGGAGATATTATGGATGTAAATGAAAGGGGTGAGCTGATCGAACAATCTGATATTGTGATTAGTATGCTACCTGCAACGCTTCATATGTTAGTAGCTCGAGACTGCCTCAGATATAAGAAAAATTTAGTAACGGCCTCCTATGTTTCGGATGAAATGCGTTCACTTTCCGAGGAGGTAGAAAGAAATGGATTGATTTTCGTTAATGAATGTGGCCTTGATCCTGGAATCGACCATATGTCTGCAATGAAAGTTATTAACGAGTTAAGAGAGAAATCACTCGAATTAACTGCTTTTGAAACTTTTACTGGTGGTCTGCTAGCTCCGAATAATTCCAAATATAATCCTTGGGAATATAAGTTTACATGGAATCCTAGAAATGTGGTATTGGCAGGTACTGGAGTTGTGAAATTTATGCAAGAGGGTAAATTTAAATTTATTCCGTATCATAAGTTATTCCGTAGGACCGAACCCATTTTTATCGAAGGTTATGGACAGTTTGAAGGGTACGCAAACCGCGATTCTTTGAAATACCTTGATATATATGGATTGAGGGGTATTAATACGTTATATAGAGGAACCCTTCGACGACCAGGGTATAGCAAAACATGGGATATTTTCGTTCAACTTGGTGCTACCGATGATACATATCAAATGGAAGGTGTTTCGGGAATGACCCATCGAGAATTTTTAAATTCATTTTTGAGTTATAATCCGAATGATTCTGTCGAGCTAAAATTGGCCCATTATATGTCGCTGGATTTAGACGGCCCTGAAATGGCCCGCTTAAAATGGTCAGGATTTTTTGATCACGATTTGGTTGGTTTAAAAGCGGGAACTCCTGCGCAAGTGTTGGAGCATATTCTTAAGAAAAAATGGACATTGGATCCGTCGGAGCAGGATATGATTGTCATGTGGCATAAATTCAATTATATTGAAAATGGTAAAAACAGAGAAATTCATTCTCGATTTGTCGTGCAAGGCGAAGACCAATTAAATACTGCGATGTCTAAAACTGTAGGCCTTCCGGTGGCGATTGTAACTAAATTGATTTTACAGGATAAAATAAATTTAAGAGGAGTTAGAATTCCAATTTATCCCGAACTTTATAATCCGATTTTGGAAGAATTAAAGGAAATGGGTATTGATATAAAAGAGGTTCAGGTAAAATAAGGTAAAATGATGGAATGGAAACAATTGCTGGGAGCCCAGCGATCCAGTAACGAGGCTAAATACAACACAAATCCGCTTAGAAGTCCATTTGAAACGGATTTTGACCGTATAATTTTCAGCCATCCATTCCGTAGATTACAGGATAAAACGCAAGTTCATCCTATGCCCGAACATGATTTCGTGCACACAAGGCTTAGCCATAGTCTTGAAGTTTCTAGTGTAGGG
>JAHEMU010000164.1:5017-6294 GCA_024643485.1 Cytophagales bacterium | reverse complement strand
GGTGGGGACGTAAAGTATTTGAATCAGAGGAGTATAAAAATGATTTTTCTGGAAAAGATGTACCTGCAGGAACCTATTATTATTATTTAGAATATGAAAACGGAAATTGTAGGGGATGGCTCCAAGTAATTAAATAAAATTTAATATAAACAATAATTAATATGAAAAAAGTAAGTTTGTTGTTGTTTTTTGTGAGTTCGATGTTCATGGTGAATTGCCAATCGACTGATCAAAAAACGGATAAAGTCGCTGTGAATGAGCAGAGTGATCAAAAAATAGAAAAAATCACTGCTTCTCAATACATGGAAATGAAATCGGATAAAAGCATTGTATTAATCGATTTAAGAAGTCCTGGTGAAATTGCAAACGGTTTCATCGAAGGAGCGACTTTTATGGATTTTAATGGGGGAATTTTTGATCAAAAGGTATCTTCATTGAATAAAGACGATAAATATGTAATTTATTGTGCTTCAGGAAGAAGAAGTGGACGCGCTTTAGAAACCATGAAAAGCATGGGATTCAAAAACGTATCCGATTTAATAGGAGGGTTTAGCGGTTGGGCAGGCGCAGGTTTGCCGGTAGTGAAAAAGTAAATTTTATTTAAAACTCATTTCTTACTGAATACAGCTTAATTATCTATATTGAGCTGTATTCAGTATTTTTTTTACCTAATTTTAAGAAATGACTGATTTACGAAAACAACCCCAATAGCTCTTTCATTAGTTTATATCCTACCATGGCAGTTTGATTATTAATGTCACGAAGGGGATTATATTCTACTAAATCTGCACCTACAACTTCAACGTTAATGCCCTGTAAACAAGATATTAATTCACGAACACTCATTCCGCCAGGTTCGTGATGGGAAACTCCAGGTGCGAAAGCCGGATCAAGGACATCGATATCCAACGAAATGTATAAAGGACCAGACAATTTATTCAAGAAATCCATCGAAAAATCCTTCATTTCAATCACCTGTATTCCGTATTTATTGATCTGCTCTCGTTGATGAGTATTCAAGGTGCGCAATCCCACCTGAGTGAGTGAGCTGATAAGTTTCTTTTCCAAAATTCTAGCAAATGGAGAGGCGTGAGAATAGGGATTGTCATCAAAATTCTCATAGATATCGCCATGTGCATCAAAATGTAAAACGTGAAGATTCGGGTACTTTTGGGCATGAGCCTCAATTATAGGGTAGGAGACGGAATGATCGCCACCAATACTCAATAACTTCCCATTTTTTTTTAAAGTCCTTGTTATGGTATCTTTTATTAAAT
>JAHEMU010000164.1:0-5007 GCA_024643485.1 Cytophagales bacterium | reverse complement strand
CCAATTCATTGAAACAATTGGCAGCTCCATCCGTTTCCATTTTTCGAATAAAATCCGGTGCCTGTGCAGGCCCTCGCATATAAGAGGAATTAAAATCAAAAGGGACACCAATAATTCTATGCATTTTATTTACCTGTTGATGATCGTTAAATATACCAATTTTGAGGTGACAATTAAGCCGAGAAACCTTAAATTGAATGAAAAATTCATTTCAAGATCATGAGAAATATCAAAGTTCCCCTAATTTTTCTACTGAGTTATTCAATTTTTTTCATTAGCTGTTCGGTAATTTCTGACGAGAGTAAAAGTGGTGAACAAGTGTTTTTACATGAGATAAATTCAGTAAAAAAGCCCTGGAATCATGAACAATTTAATGAGCAAAATACCTTTTCATTCGCTATCATATCTGATTTGAATGGAGGCGAAAGAGCAGGGGTTTTTAGTAGCGCTGTTGAAAAAATAAATTTATTGAATCCTGAATTTGTTTTATCGGTTGGAGATTTGGTTGACGGTGGGACGAAAGATACCCTAGTGTTTTCGGATCAATTGGCTGATTTCGATCTGCGTGCTTCAAAATTAAATGCTCCATTCTTTCATGTAGGCGGGAATCACGATTTCACCAACCATATCATGCAGGATTTTTGGAAAAAAAATTACGGAGCCACTTACTATTATTTCATTTATAAAAAAGTGTTGTTTTTGATGCTGAATAGCGAAGATTATTCTCCTGAAAGAATGGAAGAAATTTATCAGGCACGGGATTTGGTAATTAAAGCCGACGAAGAGAATATTTTAACAGAAGAAGAAATACGCGAAATGGAATATTACAAAATGCCTGAGCGTGTTTATGGTGAGTTGGGAGATGGGCAACTAGCTTATTTTAAAAAAGTAATTAGCGACCATCCGGAGGTTGTTTGGACGTTCGTTCTCATGCATAAACCCGTTTGGCAAAGAGAGGATAACCACGGATTAATTCAGTTGGAACAAGCGCTTACACCAGGAAAATTTACAGTGATAAACGGCCACTTTCACAGTTACTCACATCAAATCAAAAATGAATCGGATTATATGATTTTGGGCACTACAGGAGGTTCGCAAAATCCTAATGATCCGAACGCATTCGATCATTTTACTTGGATTAACATCACCGATAATGGCCCTTCAATAGCCAATATCAAACTTGAAGGTATAATGGATAAAACGGGTAATTAAGTAGGGAATGATGCCGTTTTTGTCGATTTAGCATCTTATATTCGCAGTGTAAATTATTTTGAAAATATTGATTAAATTATATATAAAATGAAAAAAGCACTATTAATATTCGTTAGTTACCTGATGGTAGCCTGTACCGGCAATGAAAAGGAGCCCTTTACTTTTTCAAGTGCTCGGTTAATGGAAGATATCAAAGTTCTTTCTTCTGATGAATTCGAAGGACGAGCACCTTCTTCATTAGGTGAAGAGAAAACCCTCGAATATTTAACGAAGGTGATGACCGAAATTGGTACGAAGCCAGGAAACGGAGATTCATTTTTACAAAAGGTACCATTGATGGCTTATGAATCAAATAAATCTTCCAACTTAACTTTTATAAGTGCAACAGGCGATTCAACAAAATTGTCATTTGGTCAGGATTTCGTTGGATGGACAAAAAAAATGTCCGAATCCGTAATGCTTGATAATTCAGAAGTTGTATTTGTGGGATATGGTGTGAATGCGCCTGAATATAATTGGAATGATTATGAAGGGATTGATGTAACGGGGAAAACCGTTTTAATTTTGGTAAATGACCCTGGATATGCAACCGGCATCGACTCACTTTTTACAGGTAAAGCAATGACATATTATGGTAGATGGACCTATAAATTCGAAGAAGCAGCACGTCAGGGTGCAAAGGCAGCTTTGATCATACATCAAACCGGTCCAGCAGGATACCCTTGGGAAGTGGTGACAGGAAGTTGGACAGGCCAACAATTTGGTTTAGTGCCAGCAGATGGTCAAGGGACAGGTTGTGATTTGGAAGGTTGGGTTACCCAGGAAACAGCAACGAAGTTATTTGCTTCGTCGGGATTAGATTTGAATACTGCAATAATGGAAGCTGCTGAGCAGAATTTTATTCCTAAAAGCCTAGCGTTGAATTTAAAAGGGAGTTTAATAAATAGCTATTCGCAATCTTCTTCCAATAATTTCATTGCAAAGATTGAAGGAACAAAATATCCAAATGAGTATTTGATTTATTCAGCACATTGGGACCACTTGGGAAAAGATACCTCCTTAGATGGAGATCAGATATATAATGGTGCCATCGATAATGCAACTGGAACCGCAGGATTAATTGAATTGGCTCGTGGGTTTATCGCAAATCCTCCTGAGAGATCCGTTTTATTTTTATTTGTTACCGCTGAAGAAAAAGGCTTATTAGGGTCTGCATATTACGCACAAAACCCTGTGTATCCTGCCAATCAAACAGTAGCGGTAATCAATATTGACGGCTTGAATATGAACGGAAAAATGTCGGACATAACGGTGGTGGGTTATGGCAATTCTGAATTGGATCGTTATGTAGATACTGTTGCTGCTTCACAAAATAGAGTCGTGTCGCCAGAATCAGAACCGGAAAAAGGGTATTTTTTCAGAAGTGATCACTTTAGTTTCGCTAAGGAGGGTATTCCTGCATTGTATACCGAAAGTGGAGTTAATTCTATTGAACACGGCAAGGAATGGACGCTGAAACAAAATGAAGAATATGTAGCCATTCGTTACCACAAACCAGCAGATGAATTCAGTGAAAATTGGAACACGGAAGGCGCCATCGATGATTTGAGTTTATTTTATACCATTGGAAGTAAAATTGCGAATAGCTCAGTTTGGCCACAATGGAATGAAGGAGTTGCGTTCAAAGCGAAACGGGATTCGATGATGCAATAATTATTATTTTTATAATTTAAATATCATGATGAAATACGGTTTTTATAGTATTTGTTTTGTTGGATGGGCGCTATTTGCATGTAATTCTCCAAAGGATCACGAGCAATTAAAGAATGAATTTCACCTGAGTGGTAAAATTGAAGGGCTAGAAGTTAAAAATCTATTGAGGTATATAGAGGATGAATCGGCCGAAAGGGGATATCGTATGGATACTGTTAAAGTAACCGAAAACGGCATTGATTATACAGCACCCATTCACGGTTACGAAATGATAACGATTAGTCCGGCGATGAATCAAGTGATGAAAACTGTGGAGGGAGGAGGATATATTCCTGTTAAGTCTTCCTTAATAATGTTTTTGGCTTATCCAGGAGCGGAAATTGTTTTGTCTGGTAAAATTACTGATTTCGTAGATGCCTATCCTTCTGATGGTGGGCCAAATGATGAATTGAGGGACCTTCACAAGGAAATTTTCCCAGCAATGAATGAAGCCGTAAATATTCAATTAAAAAGTTATGTGGAAGAAATCGAAACTAAAAGGGATTCCATTCTGTCGGTGGTTGAAAACCTGGAAAAGGAAATAGATAAAACCAAGATTGCATTTTTGTCCAAACATAGTGAATCAATCGTTTCTTTGTTCTATCTAGAGGATATGATGATTCGTTCACAAGTAACGGATGACGAGGCGATTTCCTTATTTAATACATTATCGCATGGTAATAAAGAAGTTGCATTCTATCAACGTATAGAGAAGAGAATTAAAGGAATTGAGAATACGACCGTTGGGAAGCAGGTTCCAGAAGTAAAATCAGATTATACCTTCGATAATACCCATTTTGATATTAATAACCTTAAAGGAAAATATGTAGTGATTGATTTTTGGGGTACTTGGTGTGGACCATGTATTGCTGAAATGCCTGAGATGAAGGAATATTATTTAACGCATAAAGATCAACTACAAATAGTGGGAATCGCTTCGGAAAGAAGTAGTAAACCTTGGAAAGCTTTTTTGACGACCAACGACTACCCGTGGCCTCAGTTATACAACGATGAAAATGTGGAAGATTTTGTAGTGAAATTTAATGTGCAAGGGTTCCCAACCAAAATTATCATAGACCCACAAGGTAAAATTATAAAAAGAGTAGTAGGTAATGAGATACATTTTGCCGACTTAATGTCTGAATTCTTAGAAAAATAGAGGTGTCCAACCGGATACTTCTATTTTTCTAAGTAATTATTTTTTGTTGCTATTTTTTTATCCTAAATTTGACCAAATGGTTAAACTACATGGTTAATACTTCAGTTGATACAGAAAAGAAGATCCTAGAAGCAGCGAAACGCGTATTTCTAGTAAAGGGATTAAGTGGGGCAAGAATGCAAGAGATTGCAGATGAGGCTGGAATTAATAAATCGCTACTTCATTATTATTTCCGATCAAAGCAACAACTTTTCAAAGCCATCTTCGAAGAGATATTCAGTCATTTTTTTCCGGCACTTATTTCAATTTTTAATAATAATGAACCATTGGAATTGAAGATTTCCATGATTGTGGATCAATACATCGATGAATTTGGCAATAAAGGATACGTGCCTCTGTTTCTGATCAATGAGATATATCAAAACCCTGAATTGGTTTCGTCTTTATCAGGCAAAATGGATAAGATGGTGCACTCTGAGTTTATGAAAGAACTGCAAGAGGGGATTCAATCAGGGAAATATGTAGAAGTGAGCCCCATGCAGCTTTTGTCGAACATTTTGTCACTTTGTATTTTTCCAATACTGGCTCAACCCATGCTGAAAAGTGTTTTTCAAATTGGAAATGAAGAGTATAATAAATTTCTGGAAGAACGGAAAAAGCTGATTCCTGAAATGATTTTAAAGAATTTAATAAAATAAGGATATGAAAATTTTCTTAATAGGTTTGTTTTACTCAGCGTCCTTAACTGCTATGGCAGATACTTTGACGTTGCCTCAAATTCAGGATTTAGCGGTTAAAAATTCAGGGCTTGAAAAGGTAAAAACCATTTATCAGCAAATATTTGATCTCGAAAAGCAGAGTCTGGCAACTCGAAATTATCCCTC